>JAKJGD010000535.1 GCA_022704585.1 Spirochaetota bacterium
GCCTTATCCAGCTCATCAAGCGAAGTGATGAGCCGCCAGTCATACTCGAGGAGCCGGTTCACGTCGTCATCGGAAAGCTTCATGCTCGAGAGCGCCGCCGCCTTGCCGAAATCCGCGTGCTGGCATTTCTTGATTACAGTCTCCATTTTCAGGCTCAGGGCATCGAGGTCGGGAAGAGGTCCCCGCTCCTTTTTGCGCGCCAGGTCCGAGGACTTTTCGTTGACGGTGGCCTTGAACGATCCGACACGGTCCGCCAGAAGCCCGCGGACGATCCTGTCGGCGTCGTAGGTTTCCGCCTTTTCGACATACCCGGCGAAACCGGGAAACCGGGCGGTAATTTTACTCACCAGGTCCCTGTTCTCCTGGATCTTCTTTTTTACATTTTCCAGATTTGGTTGCATGGCACAACCCCTTTAATTATTGATTGTTTGCCTCGCGCAGCATAACCGGTGACGGTGGTCCCCACCCCGCCTCCATTCCGGATCCGGGGCCAGGCATTATCATCAACCTGTCATGTAACAAGTAAAATAATCATACGGGAATAAATAGTCAACTATAAATATATTATTTACGGGTTACTGGTTTTTCCCGAAGGGAGGCAGATCAGCATTCGTCCGGCCCCACGTCCTCGAGCTCCTTCTGTATTATCAGTATCAGGTCAAGATATTCCTGCTGGGCCTTGAGGTACTGCATGATCATCTCATTCCCGGAGACCGTCTCGGACATGCTTTTGATATTCTCAATCTCGAATTTTTCTATGATATCGCCCATCTCCTGACGGTCCCGGATATATTTCGATATTGTGATGAACTCATCGAGGAGCTTTTCCGCGTCCTTGTCGGCGTGGAGCAATTCGGCGGCATGCTGGAAATCGCGGTACGTATCGGTATCCCTGATCAGCCGCCCCAGCTCTTCCGCTTTTTTCAGAATCTCTTCCATAACAAATCCTTTCTTACCCCGCCAACGGTAGCACCACGCATGATAATATTCAAGATTATTTTTAGTCATGCCGGGAACGCCCCCGGCTCCCGGGCCCGTTGTTTTTGTTGACATTTTACCGGTACTATTGTAAGCTTCCGTTAAAGTCCGCATGCGCTCCCTCTGAAGAGGCTGCCCGGCAATTATTGAACATGGAGAGGACGATGGCAGATCCGAAAGAAATACTCGAGGACGAAAACAAGATAGACACGGTCATTGCCGATGACATAGCGTTCAAGGGAAGCCTCAAGTTCAAGAACTCCCTTAAGATAAAAGGCTCCTTCGAGGGCAGGATAGAGACCGACGGCCAGCTCATCGTGGGTCGCGAAGCGAAAGTCAGCGCCGATGTGAAGGCAAGCGAAGTCAACATCAGCGGTGTATTCACCGGAAAGATCAAGGCCTCCAAGAAAATCGAGCTGTTCAAGAAAAGCAAGACCAACGGCGACATTGTCGCCCCCGACCTGACAATTGAATCCGGCTCGGTCTTCAACGGAACCTGTATCATGGAGGACAAAAACTGACGGCGCCGGCCTGCATCAAGCCCCCGTGCCGCCAGCAGCCAGTATGCCAGTTGTAGAATTAAACGCACCGGCGCCGGATTTCACCCTGGATGACTTTAACGGCACCCGCGTATCCCTTTCGGATTACCGCAACCGTAAAAATGTAATGGTTGTTTTCAACCGGGGTTTTTTCTGACCATTCTGCCGCGCGCACATGGCGCAGTTGCGCCAGGACTCCCGGAAATTTGCCGATCTCAATACTGAAATCCTGGTCGCCGGCCCCGAGAATGCTGACGCTTTCCGGGAGTACTGGGACAAGGAGCGCCTTCCCTTCATCGGGCTGCCCGATCCCGAGCACCGGGTGCTGAAGATGTACAGCCAGCAGGTGAAGATCTTCAAGCTGGGGAGAATGCCGGCGCAGCTGTTGATTGATAAATCGGGCACGGTACGGTATGTTCATTACGGCCATTCGATGTCGGACATCCCGTCAAACCGGGAACTCATCGACCTGATCGAGAAGATCAATTCCTAGCAAATCCAATTTTTTATTTCTTATCCAGCCCTGCAAGGAATTCGGTAATAATTCCCGCAATTGTTTTAGTGGTCCCGGGCGAAAGGATGTCCCCCGCCAGGATGTGCTGATATTCGTCCTGCGACCCGGTGAACGGTATAAGCGCCTTCTTCTTCGAACCGATCGCATCATATTTTTTCCGGATCATACCCGCATCCACTACCCGGTCAGCGGGCGAATAGATGACGAGCACCGGCGCCTTGACGCGCGAAAGGTCGAGACGGTCGACATAACCG
>JAKJGD010000026.1 GCA_022704585.1 Spirochaetota bacterium
TCCGACATCAGCGGCGTACCGAGCATCGGCATAACCTATAAGTACGACGACTACAATAACACGATCACCGAGCAGATATCGAGCTATGATGTCACCCGCAACAAGACCCAGACCAACCACGCGCCGGTCATACATTACAGGCAGATCATCGACAGGTTTCTCTGGGGGAAGGTGACCGCAGAGCTCTACCTTGATATGCTGTTTAAAAAGGAAAAAATAAACCGTAAATCGTACGAGGTGACGGTGAAAGACCTGGCGTCACTTGCGTCCCTGCTCGAGATTGAAAAGCGGCAGCGTACGGACGCCCGGTTCAGCATCGATTATCTGCACCGATATTTTTATGTTCGTCCCGCGTTCCAGGTTGGCTCGGAGGAAGTCGTGTCATGGCTGGGAAAGTCAGGAGTGAACAGCACGGAGATACTCTGTAACCTGAACGGCGATTTCCATTTTCCCTTCGTGTACAATAAAAACTGCAAGTTCGTCGAGCGCACCAAGGTGTTCGCCCTTTCGGCCGGCCTCAGCGATTTCACCTATATAGCGCCCGGATACAAGGTGGATATCCAGTATTTTGAAAACAATTTTCATGATTACGATCTTCTCAAAGAACCGTTGCGGGGTTATAAAAGAGGGAAGGACGCCCGCACCCTTCTGGGCACCGGCATTGATATCCCGGTCTATCTCCACAAGGTGAAGGCGCTCAAGTTTTTCAGGACGCTTTCGTTGAGCTACAATCGCTCGCTTTATTTCACCGAAAAGAATGTCCCCTACGAGGGCGAGCGGCACGACCCGCTGAAAGAGCGGTTCGGCATGAGCAGGACGGTACCCGGGCAGGCAAATGCCGCCTTCAACATCTTCAAATATTACCCTTTCTGTTTTTTCCTTGGCAGGAAAAATTATGCACGGGGGCGCGATTACGTCCATACCACGATGAACCTCCCGGTCCTCTACGCCAACGGGAAAGTGACCGAGGACTATGAAAACACCCTGAGGCTCCTGGATAATTTCGCCGCGAACTGGCAGGTGGACCTGGGCAAGATTACCGTCACGTCAATCGGGGGCCTGAACCAGGTCTGCGAGCGTCAGAGCGTGTATGGCGTTCCAAACCAGGTGGTCACGGCTAATTTCGATCTGGCTGTTACCTATGACCTCATGAAGCTCATGGGCTTCTGGTTTTTCAGGCCGAACAAGGAGGGGCTTCCCTACCATGCTGCCTTCATGACGACAGGCTACAAGTTCGAAACCAATATGCTCATCACGCAGAATATAGAAGAACAGGTCCACACGCCGACGGCCGGACTGAGCTTCAAGCGGGACCGTGCCAGCCTGAGCTTCGAGTTCGGCGTTAATCTAAGAAAGCGGCACAGCAAGCCGTACATTTCGCTCAATCTCCTGAAGCGCTCCTACAAGGACCAGGTGTACATTGACAACATGGCCCAGTACGTGCTGTTCAAGAAGACGGATACCGGCTACAGCTTTAATATATTTTTCCAGACCGATGTGCAGTGGATTTTCAAGATATTCTCGCGCTTTTACCGCCTTGCGGCGTTTCCGATCTACACGCTTGAGTACACGATGAAACTTAACCGTTACGATTACGCCCTCACTGTGTCGCCGGAGCCGTATGACCTGCACCTGATCGCCAGCAAGCTCACCCTCGATCTGCATAAAAATGTCCAGGGAGGGTTCAGCTCGCGGTTCGCGGTTGAGCAGTACCGGAACCGGTACACGGGCAACGTCCGGAAGGAGATTTTTTCAGTCGAAGTGGGGGCTCATTTCACCCTTCTCTTCTGACGGGACCTCAGCCAAGGCTGCGCCTGATCCTGTTCCTGAGCTTGTTGTAGAATCCCTTCAGCTCGGTGATGTACATCCCGTCCCTGCTCTTTTTAAGGACCTCGATCGTGGTGAGCCGGATCACGTCCCAGAGAAGGGCGCGATCCGGGCAACGCGAGAAATAATCCATGTTGATCTGGTAGGCTCCCTTGAATTTCCGTGCGCCGCCTTCCGCCGTGATGGCCTTGATGACATCGTTCAGGTTGAGGACGTCGCTTGACGACCTGAGCGACGCATCGAGGGTGAGGCGGCTACCCTCCTCGCTCTCGATTGCCGCGAACACGATGACCGTCTGATACTTTTCCCGCTTCAGCAGAAAGTCGGCGATGACCGCGATGCTGTCCCTGTTGTCGGCGCTGATGTAGCCCAGGCCGGCAATGAGCCAGTCCTTGTGCGCGACCTTGACGCGGATGGCGGTTTTGATGAGCTCAAGAGTCTCGCGGGACAGGGGGGTCGAGCTGATTTTATTGAAAGCCTCGTGGTCGGAATAGGCCGAGAGGTAGTCGAGCGCCTCGTAATCGAGCCTGCCTGCATGAGAATACTTGTCCGTGTCCGTGTAGATGCCGTACAGCAGGGCCGTGTAAACCGGCACCATGTCCGCGGGCTCGAGCTTCTCTTTCATCTCTTTGAGCAGCAGTGCGATAATGGAGCTGGTCGATCCCGCGTCGGTGTTTCTCAGCGAGAAATCGGCACGTGCCTCTCCGCCGTCATCCTCGTGGTGATCGATAAACACGGCGCAGGGCAGGTCGCCGGCGATTTCATGCGCCGCGGGCGACTGGAAATCGGTCACGATGTACGCGTCAAAATGGCGGACGTCCGGGAGATCGGGTGAAAATCGTATGGGTATATCCAGCGTGGTGATGAATGTGCGGTTTTCGGGGAGAGACACTTTTTTAACGGAGATGATGGTGCTGTCCACTCCCAGCCGCTTGCAGAGAGCGCTTATCGCGAACGATGACGCTATGGCGTCGGGGTCGGGTGAGCCCTTGATGACGATCAGGATGTTGCGGTATTTCCTGATGGATGCCGCCAGCGCGATGGAGGATGCTTCCACGGCAGGCCCTCACTGGTACTTGAAGATTATGAGGCTGACGTCTCTCGCCTGTTTTTTATCCTTGGTAAACCGGCGCAGGTCTTCGTAGAGGGCGCGTGTCAGATCCGCGGGGGCCCGGCCGTGGCTGCGCCTTATCGCCTGCCTGACCCGCTCCAGTGAATATTCCTCGCCCGCCCCGTTCGTTGCAGCTACAAGGCCGTCGGAATAGAGCATGCCGTAACTTCCCGGGGCCATGAGTATTTTTTTCGACTCGTACCGGGACATGCGATCAGCCCCGATCGGGGCGCCGCCAGTGTCAAAGGGGATGAAGGTGTCGTTGTCCGGGTTGTAGACGATCATCGGTTTGTAGCCCGCGCTTGAGTAGCTCACTTCACCGGAGGAGGAAAGAGCAGCGCAGTAGGCCGTGGCCCGCCTGTCTGAAAAGCGCGACGTGGCGATAACCCAGTTCATGGTGGATAGCACCCGGTCCGGCGATCCGAAGATTTTGGCCGGGGTGTGCATAACCGTATACAACTCGAGTGAGATGAGAGCCGAATCGATCCCGGCGTACGACGAATCCGCGAGGAACAGGGTAATCGTATCTCCGCCGGTCATGATGGAATCAAAATAATCGCCCCCGTTGGGGGAGCTGTCGATATAGAGCGAGCTCACGCGGAAGCCTTTTATCTGTCCCATGCTCTCGGGAATAATCCTCTTTTTTATCGTGCCGACCACCATCTGGTCATGATCGAGAACCTGCGTATCCCTGACCTGTTCCAGCAACAGGGTGTTTGCCAGGTACTGCTGGAACTGTATCCGGTAGAGCTCGAGCGAGGAAATAAGGCCCTTGGTGTATATCCTGATCCCCTTCAGCGGACCGAGGGCCAGCAGACCTATGATCTGGTTATCGGGGTTGATGAAGGGGAGGATCAGTTCGATCTTGTTGCGATCGAAAAAATCAAGGACTGCGTCGCGGGAGTCCCGGAATTCCGAGGCATAGTAGACCACCGGTTTGTAGAGAAGAGCCTGCTCGCGCCCCAGGACCTTCATGAGGGCGCTGTCCGGGCTGATCTCCGCGTCGGCCGTGTCGCCGCCGATGCCGTGGAACAGGGTGAATTTCTTTTCACGGGTATTCAGAATGTATAAATGGGCTCCTGATATATCGAAGGCCTCGGCCACCCCGTTGACAAGAGCGGTAACGATCTCCTGCCATTTTTTTTCCTCCCGGCCGCCGGTTTCGAAGGGCCGCCCGAACAGTTCGTCGACGATTTCGTTCATCCGCCGGGCCCCGCGCTGAAACAGGGACTCGATCCGGGGGCGGAGATATTTGAATACCAGGAACTGGTAGAGGAACAGGACCAGGGCGATCCCCACAGGGTGGATCGGCTCGGCCAGGTATTCATATGTATTGAATTTAAGCAGCAGCATGACTGGTACAAAGAGCAGCACGAAGACCAGCAGCCAGAAAACGCCCGTGGAAAAGAATTTTTTCAGGTCTATGGTCTTTACGTTAGTCGCCGCGTAATTCATTATGATGAGCATCAGCGGCAGGGGAACCAGTATCCCGATGTTCCGGAGCCGGTCATAGGCCTGAAAATAGGGTAAATAGACAGACAACGTCATGAGGACAATAACAAGTGTGCCCATGCTGGCGCAGAGGTAGAAGAGATCGTCCCTGACAGCCCGGTACTCGTGCTGAAAGGCCCGGTATCCAACCAGGGAGATGGCTACCAGGAGATACGCCGTCAGTGCAGTAAGATAGACCGGGTATCCGGGCACGAAAGAGGCCCGGCCCGTACCGCCGCCCGCTTCGGAAATGATGTAATCTGTTGCGACTGTTGCGATGCACAGAATGTAACCGGGAAAGCTTCCGACAAGGGAGATGAGTAGATGTCTTGGCTTGATATACGGATACAGGACAAGGAACCCGGTTATCAGGGTCGATATCAGCAGCAGCAGGGCTGTTTCGATTTTAAATGTCAGCACCCGGGAGACTGGCAATTGCTCGACGAGGTCGAGCCCGATGCAGACGAACAACGGCATCGAGGCAAGGGCTACGATTGAGAACATCAGGTTTGCGGTTGTGCGGGATTTTTTAAATATATTATAGAAAAATATAACCAGCGATACCAGTGCCGCGCATCCGGCGAGTATTAATTCCAGGTATACCAAGGCTGCATCCTTTGCTAAATGATTCAATGCCGTCGGTTCCGGCCGCGTGCGGCGACGGGGCGATGGCGTTACATAAATACGAGATAATACCGGTAGCGACTATTATTTCAAGTAATTATCTGGCATGCATTTAAAAAATGCCCAAACCGAAATCCAGGGGATTTTTATAAAAAATTTTGTCATGGAACCGGGGTGGGCGCTACTTCATACTATGCCGGCTTCGTCGTATCTGTAACCGCCGGTCGTGAGGAAGGTGTGAAAAAATCAGTTATTCGCAGACTAATGGTGGGGCTTGTTTTCGCAGTGATTGCTGTTGTAACGACCGCGTCCTGTTCCTGCGGTCTGCCGGAAAGCGAACTGCGGGAGGCGGTCCGTGGCCGGCTTGATCTCAGGAAGTGGGACTGCAATCGGGACGGCCCCGTTGAGCTCAGCGGGGACTGGGAGTTCCACTGGGGCGTACTTGTGGAACCGGACCGGTTAGATGAGCGCGTGCAGTGCAGCAGTTACCTGCGCGTGCCTGGATTGTGGAACGGACGGATCGAGCAGGGGCGACTGCTCTCAGGAGACGGCTGTGCCACGTATCGTCTTTCGATCATGCTCCCTGCTGCCGTGTCCGGAACCGGGATGAAGCGCCTTGCGGTCATGGTTCCCGACCTTGGCACCGCATACAGGCTATACCTGGACGGTGTGCCGGCAGGGGCCGGCGGCGTAGTCGGCGAATCGACACGGATTGCCCGTCCCGGCTATCGTCCGGATGTGTACGAGTTTGTCCCGGCCGGGGACCGGCTTGACATTGTTCTCCAGATATCAAATTTCCATCACCGGAAGGGTGGAGCGTGGGAAAAAATTGTCATGGGCCCCGGACCGGTGATCCGGGACATGCGGGAGAAGAGGCTCGTGCGGGATTTTTTTCTTTTTGGATCGATATTCATAATCGGGATATATCACCTTGTCCTTTTTGTGATGCGGAAAAAGGAACGCTCCTATCTGTTCTTCGGGCTTTTCTGCCTGCTTATTGCCGTAAGGATTCTTGCCACAGGAAACTACTATGTCCTGAAGCTCATTCCCGGCATGTCCTGGGAATCTGTTATCGGTGCTGAATACCTTTCGTTTTACGCAGCCGTCCCCGTATTTTTCCTCTTCATGGGTTCCCTGTTTCCAGCGGAGTTCCCGCTCCGCGCCCTCCGTTTTGCGACGGCTGCCGGTGCAGTTTTTTGCGGTACCGTTCTGCTCCTTCCGCCCCGGCTCTATACCCATACCATGCAGGCATACCAGGTCCTCTCAACCCTTATGAGCCTGTTCGGATTTGCGGCACTGGTCCTCGCAATGCTCCGGAAGAGAGAAGGCGCCGTCACCTTTTTTGCCGGTTTCGTGATCCTCTTCATCACCGTGATCAACGATTTTCTCCAGAGCAACCTGATGGCGGAGAGCGGCTACCTCGTGCCGTTCGGTCTGTTCGTCTTCATTTTTTCCCAGTCTTTTCTTCTCTCGGTCCGGTTTTCCAGGGCCTATGATGCGGTTGAAAAGCTTTCGGACGAGCTTGACCGTAAACATTCGAGGCTTGCCGAGATCAGCGCCCTGAAAGACGAGTTCCTGGCCGCCATTTCCCACGAGATCAGGACGCCGCTCAACGGCATAATCGGGCTGGCCGAGTCGATGATCGACGGCCGGCAGGGCCTGATGGGCCTGGAAGCGCGTTACAATCTTGGGCTGATATCGGCAAGCTGCCGCAGGCTCGCGCGTCTGGTCAATGACATCATCGATGCTTCGAGGCTCCGCAATCACGATCTTGTGCTGTGCCGGGGGCCGGTTGACATGAGGACCGTGGCTGATATCGTTTTGGCGCTTGCACGGCCCCTGACGGGATTGCGGAAAATCGAGCTGTTCAATTCTATTATTCCGGGTGGACCGCCGGTCAACGCGGACGAAAACAGGATCCAGCAGGTACTTCATACCATCGTGGCGAATGCCATAACCCGAACCGATTCAGGTCATGTAACGGTGTCGTCCCGGGTGGCGGCCGGCCATGATAGCTCCGGCGGAATCATGGAGATTGCCGTAACTGATTCGGGGAGGAAGATAGCCGTAGACGGCGAGCCTGACCTGCTGCACGACGGCGGTGGCCGGCCGGCGGGCAGTTCCGGTATCGGGCTGTCCGTAGCGCGCCAGATCGTCGAGCTCCACGCCGGAACGATGCGGATTGAACAAGCGGCCCCGGGCGCGCGTTTTTCCTTTACGCTCCCGCTGTATGAAGGCGGCGAGTCGGCCGTGGCTGAGACGCCCCGCTCTTTGCCGGTCTATCCGGTGATGCAGGACGCCGTGAGAACCGGGACCGGTACGGGGCATGGCATGCCGTTGCCACCGACCGGCGCCGCCGGCCACATCCTGATAGTCGACGATGATGCCATGGACCGCCAGGTGATGGGCCATTACCTGGCGGCAGGGGATTTTACCGCGATCGCTGCCGCCGGCGGTACCGAGGCCCTCGAAAAGCTGGGACGCGGCGCCTTTGATCTGGTTCTTCTCGACATCATGATGCCGGGCATCTCGGGGTACGATCTTTGCCGGGAGATACGGAAGCGTTTCTCGCTCCACGAGCTTCCGGTTCTCGTTCTCACCGCCCGATACGGCATTGCGGGCCTGGTCGCCGGGTTCGAGAGCGGCGCGAACGATTACCTGGTCAAGCCGATCCATCGCGAAGAGCTGCTCGCCAGGGTGCGGACCCTCGTTTCACTGAAACGCGCAGTTCGCGACCATGACGAGGCAAAATATAAATTATTACAGGAACGGATGAACCCGCATTTCCTGTTCAATGCCCTGAACACGGTGCATGCGCTCATCAGGAGGGACCACGAGCTGGCGGACCAGGCGGTCATCCGGCTCGCGGACAATTACCGGTTTTTAATAGAGCACTCCTTCCTGACGATGGTGCCTTTTGACGAGGAGTGGCGGTTCGTGGAGAACTATCTCGAGCTGGAGGAGCTCCGTTTCCGCGATTCCCTGGCTGTCAGCATGGAGAGGGAGGGTGATTTTTCCGGTATCAGCATTCCTCCGCTGACGATACAGCCGCTGGTGGAGAACGCACTGAAACACGGCGTGCAAAAGCGGGGAGGGCAGGGCTCGGTGAGCGTTTGTGCCATGACTGCCGGGGGAAGGGTCACCATTGCAGTGGCAGACAACGGCACAGGGCTCGATTCAAGCGATCTGTTTTCCCGATCGCTCGGTAACATCCGGAAGCGGCTTCACCATTGTTTCGGCGAGGCGGATATCGCCCTGGAGAGCGAACGCGGAAGGGGTGTTACGGTGACGGTAACGTTCCCCTGCGAAACGGCCGCTGCAGAGCAAAGCGCTTAATCGGGATGTGATGCACATGAAAGCTGAAAATGTCTATTCAGTGTTGATTGCCGAGGATGAGGTGCCGGCGCGCGAGCTCCTCGTGGATTACCTGCTGACCCGCAATGAGCTCAAGCTTTCCGGTCTGGCACGGACCGGGGAGGAGGCGCTCCGGCAGATGACGGAGCGGGACTTCGACCTGGTGCTTCTTGATATCCGGCTCCCGCAGCTGACCGGTCTGGAAGTGCTCGGGCGCCTGAAAAAGCCGCCTGCCGTCATATTCACTACCGCGTACGATAGTTACGCGATCAAGGCGTTTGATTTCGGCGCGGTTGATTATCTCCTCAAGCCGTTCGGGATTGACCGGTTCAACCGCTCTATCGATAAATTCATTGCCGCCCGGGACGCGGACGAGCGTGCGGCGCCGGAAAGCGGCTTCACGGTCAGGGAGGGCGGCAGGCTGCATATACTGCCTTACCAGGATATTATCTACGTGACATCCCATGGAAAAAATACGGTGATACATACAGTCGCCGGAGACCGGGAAGCGCCTGTCCTGCTGAAAGACGTGGAGCTGAGGCTCCCGTCAAAAATGTTCGCGAGGATCCACAAGCAGCATATCGTCAATGTCAGATATATCTCATGGATTGAATATTTAATCGGCGGCCAGTATCTTGCTTTTTTAAACGATGAGGATGAAAGCTCTCTCACGGTGGGGAGAAAATATGCGCCGCTGCTGAAAGCCAGGCTCGGGATGGAATGATCCGCCGGTCCCGGAAGAAACTGCAGATGATCATGTCCCGGAAGATTTTCCGGAAAATTGTTGAACTTTTTCACACCACTCTCAGTCATATATTGTATATTGATGGTATCTGTTCCCGATGCCGGGGCCACGGTACTGCGTAACCCCGGTTTATCCGGTCAATCGAGGAACAAACACAACTTCATTGAGCACGTATCTTCTTTCAAAGGAGTCATGGTATGAAAAAACTGATAATTATTGCTGCAATTTTTCTCGCCGGCACATCGCTTTTTGCCGATGAGATTCATCTCTCGGACGGTGGCATCATCAAGGGCAGCGTTATCCAAATTACGGATACCGGCGTGGAATACGATCCTGAAGGAGCGCGGGTCTTTGATGTTATCGATAAAAAAACGGTCGTAAAGATCAAATACGATAATGGAACGGTTGCAAATTTCAAAGTGGATACTCTCCATCGCGCGGATGGAACTGATATACGCGGCACAGTCATCAGGGTCACGAAGGACGAGATCGTATATACCCCGGAAGGATCGGTTGAACAGATATCCGTTGCGCGCGCAGAAATAGAGCGCATCGACTACAGCGACGGCACATCGGTGGATATTCCCGGCGACAGGGAACACAAGGAAGATGCTGAAGTGTTCGAGGAGAAGAAACAGTCAGGCGGCTTTATCGATTCCTGGATCCGGGTGGCCGGGTTCATGGCGTTCGGCAGCTCCGCGGGGGGCATATTTGAGCGCGAGCAAAGGGTACTGGAAGCTTACCGGGCCGACCTCCTGAAAGCGTATGTCTTCCCCCGGGACTACCGGATGTATAATACATACGGCTCGGGCGGCGGGGAGCTTGATTTATTGCTGCCTGCAGTAAAATTCACACAGAAAAGGAGCTTTGACCTGAGCGGTATAAAGTTCGGCATCAGGGGTAGGTATGGGTACGAGGTGACCGAGAGCACCATCTATGATGGCAGCACTTATTATTCGTTTGACGATTACGAGATGTTCCATGGTGAGCTCATGAGCTACCACTACTGGGCTGCAGGACCGGTCATGAACCTTGTTTTCAGCCCCCGGAGCAATGTGTTCAACCTGCTCCTCAACTTTTACGCGGTGGGCGGCCAGGTGTTCAACGGCACCGTCAGGGGCGCGGCCGCCCTGCGGAGCGCCCGCTACCTTGCCTGGGAGATGCTGGGCGCGGCCGGCCCCTACGGAACGCCGCCCTTTCTGCCGGCAAGCATCGCGAACATAACCAACACGAGCCGTTTCAATACCGTGCACTTCAACGGCTATACCGTGCGGATCGGCTTCGGACCGCATTTCTCCCTCAATAAGTACGCGCCGATCACCTTCGGGGTGAACGTAATCTATGCGTACACGAACATCAAGCTGGGCAGGGCCCTGCCGATCTACTTTGACGGAAACAGGCGGGCAACACACCATGAAGCGGGAGGAGAGATAAGCGTCGGGTTCCATATATTATAGGGCCCGTCAACCGGCACGCATCGGCCAGTATATTCCTTGACAGCGTCGAGGTCCCCGAACAATTCTTATCTGCATGAAAATTGTCCTCGTACATCCGGCCGGGTCCAACTGGATCAAGGGATCAAAGGACCTCGCGGCCGTTGCAAACAGGATGGCTCCCCTTGGCCTCCTGTCCATAGCGGCGTATTGCAACCGGCTGGGTCACGAGGTTT
>JAKJGD010000536.1 GCA_022704585.1 Spirochaetota bacterium
CCCGCCGGTATGATGAATCCTCCCGCCAGCCCCTGGAAGCAGTACAGCGGGTTGCCGCCGGTGCAGGGAGTGAAGGGGGCGCCGCGGGTGAGGATCGGGCCGCGGGTGAAGGGATCGGGCGATGCATAGGTCTTTTTCCCGGCGATCAGGCCTGCGCCGAAGTTTGCGTAATAATGTCCTGCCACGCAGTCGAAATAAGGGGTAATGCCGCGCAGTGCCAGGCTTCCGGTAAACCGGTGCCCCCGGTCTTCGCCCACATAGACGTGGGTGACGTCGGCGAAGCTTTCGCCGAACCCGAGGCGGATTTTTTCCCTGGTGAAGTTTTTCTCCCTGTCGTCATAGTCGAGCACGTCCCGCCGGTATTCCGCCTGCATCTCGAGCCTGAGGGCGCCGGGTTCCTTTCCGGCGTGCACTGAGGCGCAGCAGGCAAGTGCGGCCAGCATTAACGCAATCCGGTGCATAGTTCGATCACCCTTCTCTTTTTCCCGGCGTCGATGTCACGGAGGGAGTTGATCCTGTCGATGAGCGCTTCGCGGCGGCCGCCCGCGGCCAGGTCAGAGAGCTCGAGCGCCGTTGACGCGGAAAGCCCTTCGCCGACCAGCTTTTTGAAAAGCAGCTTCTGGGACTTCTCGGCCGCGTTCCTTCTGAGTATTCCCGTTTTCCTGTCCTCCGTCTCCGGTGCCAGTCCGGTAGCGTGCTCCATGAGCTCGTTGATCTCCGCCTCGCTCATCCCGATCTGGAGCAGGCCGGTGCGCGTCAGCGGCCCGATCGTTTTCCGGTACTTCATGATCCGGTCGGCGAAACGTCCGGCGGTCCCGGGCAGCGCGCGCAGCTCGTCGTGGGTGCATATATTCAGATTCGTTTTCGCGGGGACGGGATCGGCGCCGATCCCCCGAAAAACGGGCCCATAGCTGATCGGCTCGATATTCATCTCGAGCGCGGAGAGAGTGACCCCGACTGAATGAGTCAGGCCGAGGTGCGGGTGATACTTGATGCCGTACGAAACCGCGATGTAACGGTATATGAAGGAGAGTGCGGCTGCGCAGGTTGTCGCTTCAACCGCGTAACCCGCGCGCAGGGAAAAATATTTGAGCACGGTAGCCGATGCCGATATGCTGTTCACGTAGCCAGCCGCGGTGCTGTTTATGTTGTAGACGACCGCAAAGCCGCGGACGGGCTTCAGGGCCGCACCGGCGCTCCATTCGGGGAACATGAGGTCGCGCCTCTTTGTAACGAAAATCGATCCGATATTTTCCTGGAGAAACGATATATCGAGCCACCGGCACGGCGACACCACGATCGAGGCGCGGGCGTCAGCCTGGTGGGTGCGGAGCCCCGTTTCCACCGTGTCGATTGAGAGGTTGTAGTAATACGCGCCCGCTCCGATCGATACGTACCTGACCGGCATATAACCGATGTTCACCTCGACGATGTGCTCGGTATACTGCTCGAGCCCGAAGCGGTCCCACGCGGCCTGGATCCCGAACCCGCGCGTACCATACCCGGCACGGAGCGAGCTCGCATAAAGTCCGTTCATCGTGTAGGGCATGCCGCCGGAGAAATGCAGGTAGGGATAGGTGATCGCCGGCAGGTACGCGGGATTCGAGATCGCGTCGGGCAGCGACGGATCGGCTGCGGCCTGGGAGAAGGGGAAAAGCGACGCCGGCGGCGTCTCCCGGTACTCGAACGCGCCGATAGGGCCGGCGGTGATAATGAGAACGACCGCCAGGTGTATCATCGGTAATGGCTCACTATGATGTAGATGGTTTCCTCCTGCGAATGCCGCAGGGTCGGGTTCACGGCCTCGATCTTGCAGAGGTAGAGTCCGGTCGGGGGCATGCGGTGCTGGAGGAGCGGGTTCCAGTACAGGCTGCGCAGTCCCGGGTTGAGCGAGGGGAAGCGCGGGGAATCATGGATCTGGACGCCGGTAACCGTGAAGATGCGGAGCTTCATCACGCAGGGCGCGAACACGAATACCGGGATCTCGCCGGTACCGAATAAACGATGGCCCGGTATCATGGTGATTGTTTTTCTGAGCGGCTTGAACAGCCTGTTCCCCATCGTAATAATAAGATTAAGGTTGGGCCTGCCGGGGGTCTGAAACATGGTTATGATGAAGTCGGCGGAGCTGTTGCTATCTCCCGCCCCTTTCCGTGAAATGCCGGAATAGGACGGCAGCCCCTTGGCCCCGATGAAGACGGCGCATTCCTGCGGCGATTCTTCGCTGCTTGACGTCCAGTGGCCGGCGGCCTGCGCGGAAGCAAGATAGGAGAGTATCG
>JAKJGD010000537.1 GCA_022704585.1 Spirochaetota bacterium
CCGTCATGGGTATGCGGACCGTGTATGAATATATCGCCCTGTTCTGGTAGGGAATGCCGAGGCCGTAGGCGCGCAGCCTGAGGATGATGAAGTCGCTTGAATCGTCGAAATCTCCGCGGATGATGAGGCTCATGCCCGCGTCCGCGGCAAAGCCGAGAAGGCATTGCTCGTCCACGCACGAGTATTTTTTCAGCTCCTCCCTGAGAAGTGCCGGGTTCACGGGCCTGAACAGGCCGGTTGATTCGATCACGCGCGCCAGGTTGTCTTCCATGAGCGTGGTTATCGTAACGGTCCGGGGGCTGTTGCCCGAGATTACGGCGACGCCGGCAAGGGGAAGCTCGTCCGCGCGCGCCGCGGCCCGGGCCGCGAACACGCACAGGGCCAGGACAAGAATGGACGCGGCAGGTCTTGTAAGCATCAGTCTTCGATCCCCTTCCGCGGCGGTACGCCGCTCTGGTAGTAGTGCTTTATTTCCCTCATCTCCGTGACCAGGTCGGCATGGCTGATGAGGCCCGCGGTGGCGCCGCGGCCGGTAAGGATAAGCTCGGTGCCATCCGGTTTGCCTTTCATGAGGCTGATGATATCCTCCTCGGCAAGAAGGCCGAAGGTGCACGCCGTAACGATCTCGTCCAGGATCACGATCCGGTATTCGCCCGAAGCGATGAGCCCGGCAGCGCGCTCGTACCCGCGACGCGCATGATCGCGGTGCTCATCCAGTGAGCCGTCGCACGCGTCCGGCCGGCAGAACCGCTCGCTCCCGTACCGCTCGATCGTGATCAGGCCACCGGTGCGGGCGGCCGCCTCGATCTCGCCGCTCGGCAGTCCCTTCATGAACTGTATGATAACGCTTTTCAAACCGGACCCGGACGCGCGGAACGCAAGTCCCAGGGCTGCGCTGGTCTTTCCCTTGCCGGGACCGGTATAAATGTGTGTGTACCCTTTTCCTATCATTTGTTTCACTTTTTCACGATGGAGCCCGCGGCTTTTCTCGCCTCGTCGTAGACCTGCTTCAGGGGGACGTTCTGCGCCCGCGCGACACGCGCGCACTCCTCGTATTCCGGGGAAACGGTGATCACGCGGCCGGCGCCGGTCAGGACCTTCACCCCGATCTCGCCGAAGGGCGTGCGCACCCGCCTGAGCTCGCGGTCAAGCACCATCCGCTCCATCCGGCTGTACCGCATGCCGGCTGTCGTGGTCTCCTCGAATATGATGCGCGAGAGCGCGTCACGGGACTCTTCCCTGCAGAGCACGGTGAGCGCCACGCCGGGCCTCGATTTCTTCATGATAACCTGCGCGGCGTACACGTCCAGGGCGCCCGCCTCGAGCAGTCTCTCGCTCACGTACTGGTAGAACTCGGGGTTCATGTCGTCGATGTTGGTCTCCATGGACACGACGGTCTCATACCCGGCCGCGGGCACTGATTCGCCGATGAAGACGCGCAGGAGGTTGGGGACCGGCAGGTCCCTGAAGCCCGCGCCGTAGCCCACGCTCTCTATCCTCATTTCCGGCATGGGGCCGAAGCTCCGCGCCGTCTCCGTGATGATGGCGGCGCCGGTCGGGGTGGCGAGCTCGGCGCGAATGCCGCTTGAGTACACGGGCACGCCGGTGAGGAGCGCTGCGGTTGCGGGCGCGGGCACCGGCAGGGTTCCGTGCGCGGTCTCGACGAGGCCCTCTCCGGTGTTGATGCGCGAGGCATGCACGGCGCCGATACCCATCAGGTCAAGCGCGGCAAAGGCGCCGGTAACATCGATGATGGAATCGACAGCGCCTATTTCGTGGAAGTGGATCTCCTCGACCTTCACACCGTGAATGCCCGCCTCCACGCCGGCGATCTTTTTAAAAACAGCGGCAGACTTCTGCCGCACGGGGTCGGCGAGACCGCTGTCGTCCAGTATCTTCAGTATGTCCGCGAGGGAGCGGTGCTGCTGATGCGGAGCGGCCGTCACCGAAAAGCGGGTTCCCGCGATCCCGTTTTTCATCGTCTTCTCCGCGGCCAGCCCGTAACCGGACAGGGGAAGCTTTGCGAGCTCGTCCCTGAGCCGCCCGAAATCGAGGCCGGCGTCGATGAGCGACCCGAGGATCATGTCGCCGCTAATGCCGGAGAAACAGTCGAAGTATGCCGTTTTCATGCGGGCGTGCCCCTGTTGATCAGGCCGGCCATATAGCCGGCGCCGAAGCCGTTGTCGATGTTGACTGCCGCCACGCCGGGGGCGCAGGAGTTCAGCATGGTGAGGAGGGCGGCAATGCCGCCGAAGCTCGCGCCGTAGCCGACGCTGGTG
>JAKJGD010000027.1 GCA_022704585.1 Spirochaetota bacterium
GCGCCTGCCAATCTCGAACGCCGAGTGTATCCGCACCGCCTTGGCCGGTCCGATGCCGCGCGTGCCGGCAATCTCCCGTATGCCCGCACCGGCAAGACCGCGCAAACCACCGAACCGCTTCAGCATATCCTGGGACAGGTCGATCACGTCATGGTCCTTGATCCCGGTCCCCACGATCACGGCAAGGAGCTCCTGGTCTGAAAGCTCACGGATATCGTCTCCCGCCAGGCATTTCTGAACCGGGAACAGATAGTTCCCGGAAACGGTCAACTCTACCATCGATCCTCCTGTGCCGGCGCAGCAAACCATCCCTGCACCGTCCGATACCGGTATATACGATTAGCGTTTCCAAAAATAAAAAAATTGTTTGAAATTATTTTCTGATTCCCTCTTTCTTTATTCCATGAAAAACAGTTTTCGAAATTTCAACATGACTCATCGCATCCGGTATAGTGCATGCGGGCAGGATTTCCGGGATGCAACGATATCAATCCTTGCCTGCCTCATCGTACTGTGCGGCCCGATATTTGCAGCACCGATGCCAGTTGAATCGCCCGAGAAGAAATATCTCGACGAAAAAAAATCCGGAAACTTCGGCAGTGCCCTGGACATCCTGTGGAAATGGACCCTGTCCGTCGATGACCCATCGCTTGCAGAAGTCAACCTGTTCAGGATCCGCGAGCTTATGATCTATCCCGAGCTTTACGACCGGGGGATCGAAGCGCTGAACAGCATAGGCAATCATGCCCCGGCGGCCCGCTTTCTGCGCGACCGGATCAGCATTATGACGGCCTGGCTATTGCTGAAAAAGGGACAGGTCATACCGGCGGAAAGGGCCATCGCATCCTTATCATACATGGGTTTTCGCGTGATAGGGCCATGTACCGGTAACGGCCCGGAGGAATCAGGCACATCGCGCTGCCCTGAAAACGCCGTTGATCCGGCACAGACCTGCCCCGGCGAATGTTCCGGCATTACATGGTCCCTGATCTCTCCTGACCGCATGGGCCTGATCGATATTGACGGGCTGAACGGAAACACTGCAGGCACCCTGTACTATTTTCTCCGGGAAATCAGGATCGAGAAAGATGGAGACTATTATCTTGTTCTTGGCAAAACGGGATATATCGATCTCCGCATCGACGGGAATACGGTCTTCTCCGATCGGACGATGCACGGCTTTGATCATGACCAGTATTTCATACCGGTCCATCTTGCCGCCGGTTCACACGGCATCCTGATAAAGGCCGGCAGCTCCCCGGACGGCATCAAGGTTTCGCTCAGGCTGGCTGATGCGGGAGGGGGCAGCCGTGCCATGAAGAGTGAATCCTGCCCACCGCTTTTTTCATCGCTTGTGCACAGGCATGACCCGGTGCCGATTGATTATTTCAGGGCAGGTTACATCCTGCTTGAGTCCCGCTCACCGGCGCCGGAGAACGACGCAGCAATCGCCCTCCTGTCCCGCATACCCGAATCAGATCCCCTCTATTCTGCCGCGTGCTTTTACCTTGGCCGGGCTTGCACAGACCGCGATAAGGCGGCCGGGTATTTCAGAAAATCAATTGCGGCCGATCCTGAAAACAACGAGTCCCTGCGCGAACTTGCGGAGATCGCCATTAATCGTAATCTGTTTTATGACGCTTTTCCCCACATCAAGATGATGAAAAAAATCGGACCCGCCCCGGCGATATACGAGGAGGCCATGGCCCGGCTTTTTCTGAAAATGGGATGGACCGCCGAGGTCCGGCGCCACGCCGCAGCCTTGAAGCGCTCCTCCTTTCCCTCGGCCGGTCTCCTCGCGGAAGCCGGAATATTCAGCGCGGAAGGTGACCTGTACCATGAATCGCTGGTGCTTGAACGGCTCATGGAGCTCGACCGGTACGACCGGGACCTCCTGCTGTCGCGTGCCTCGGTCCATGAAAAGTCCGGCGACCTTGCTTCCGCAGCTCTCCTCCTGCATCAGGCTACGGCCCTCTTCCCTAACGATACCGGAATAAAGCTGCGGCTGGCGTCGGCTGTGCACAATGAAAAAGGCGCAGGCTCCGCGCTCCCCTACCTTGCCGCCGCCCTGAACACGGCGCCGGGCAATCCCGCGCTGCTCAAGGCCCTGGGACTGGCCTACCTCAACCTGGGGAAAATCGCTCCTGCAGAGTATTATCTCCGGATGGCTTTATGCCGTGACCCGGCGGACAGCATGATCAGGCTGAACCTGGATATTATTAACGGCAACCGCGCAGGAGGTATCCGGCATTAGAAGATTACCATAACCGCTTGAATTCTGCGAGGTACCGGCCTGCAATCTCCCTGTTATCGATGATCATGATATTTTCGTCGTTGTACCGGTTCGCGTTCCGGGAGTAGTTGTATGACCCCATGATGACGCGCTCTCCGTCGATGATGATGACCTTATGGTGCATGGCGCCCCGATTGCGGTCGAGACGGACCTGCAGGCCTTCGAGCTTCATCTTCGTGTACTCCGAGTACCCCCCTCGCGTCCCGCGCCTCTCGAATATGCCGGTCACGGCCACCCCCTTCTTAGACCTCTCTATCATGGCCTCGCCGATCCCGTCGCTTGTAAAAGAAAAGGCCATGAAATGTATGGATTTCTTCGCCTTTCCAATCCGTTTGATGATGATTCGCTCGATGTTGTCCTCGGGTGAAAAATAGGCGTTGATGTCCGTCTCCCCCACCTTGACGTAATACCGCTTCCTTAATTCCGCGAACGGACCTGGCTCCATCCGGTTTCCGAAAATTTGATCCCGGAACATTTCCATGAACTCCTCATGATATATGTCAGCCAGCTCGGCTGACCGGACGACAAGCGCGTTATTGTTGTTCTTCCACCCGTCATTTCTTGTCGCGTTGTAAGACCCGTTCCAGAGAATGGCTCCGTCTATCACCGCAAACTTGTCGTGCATGAGCCCCCGCCGCGAGTCCGCCACCACCTCGATACCGGCATCTTCAAGCTGTCGCTTGACCGCGCCGCGTTTTTTATACGTGTCCCCCTCGGTCACGAGCTTCACGTCCACGCCGCGCTTTCGGGCCGCGCAGAGCGCCGTTACCACCGCCGGTGCGGACACCTCGTAGAACGCCCCGTGCACCGAGGTTTTCGCTTCCCTGATCAATGCGACAAGGCCGGATTCCGGATTACGCCCGTTATCGCCCGACCGCCCTCCCGGAGCGGTAAAGTAGATGTTCCACCAGGCATCATGCTCCTGTGAAGCGGGAACCGCCCCGATACAGAACAGCATGCATGAGACCAGCAGATACGTCCTGACAGACTTCATGCTGTCCTCCGTACTCCCGTCAAAATCGTTTCCACCGGCAGCCTGCCGGCGGTGATGCTGACCGTAATACGAACGGCGGTACCTATTAATAAAAAAAAGCCGGCGTCAGACCGGCCTTTTTTCCTTACACTATATCCAACCATCATGCTTCGGCCTTCTCCTTCAGCTCCTCCAGCTTGTCATAGACGATATTTTCATATACCGTATAAAGCTTCTGCTCCTCCGCGCCGGGAAACATGGCCTTCACCTTCGATACGAGCGTGCGATAGGGCGTCAGCTTTTTGACGTCGGATATCGAGTCAATCATGTCCCGCACTTCCTGCTCGTTTTTCTCCAGGAGGCCATGGTAGAACTTGAATGAGTTGAGCAGGTCCAGGAGTACCGGCTTGTGTTTCAGCATTACCGGGTCCGTATCCGTACTTTCCAGGGCAGTCTGCAGAAAGCTCAGGATGTATTCGGTGTCCAGCGCTGTAATCTCGAAATCCAGCAGCAGCTGGTTGATTTTTGAAAGGTCCATGGTGCGGAGGTGGATGCGCGCGAGAAACACCGGGTTTGTTGACATCACGTTGAGATTGACCGCCTGTTCGGCTTCCGGGATCTGGAGCCGCTCGGCCAGAAAATGATTGTTGGCAAGCTCCAGATAGACGATCTCGTCCACCTTGTACCGGTTCTTGATGATGATCACGTCATTGGGCGTCACCGTGTCGTCAACGACGACGAACCTGGGGCGTATCGCTACATCCATATCTCGCACCATCTGCGCCACGTCACCTACCTGCATCATCCTGACCGGGATCGCGTCCATCTCCTTGTCGGTTTCCAGGAAAAAATATTTCGTCCTGTTGTCCTTCAGATCGAGATAGGGCACGACTATGGAGCCGTCCCGGATCTTGAGGAGTGAATAGGTTTTGTCAAACTCTGTCTTTATCTCAAAGGTCGTACCGATAAAAACAAGTACCGGGACCTCGTGCAGCAGGCTCTTTCCTTCCTTGTCGGCGTATATGGACTTTCCCTGCCTGTTGAAGGCAAGGAACTGCCAGTTATCAAACAGGATCTTGATGAGGTATCCCTTCGGCGTTTTTTCCTCGATAAAATTCATGGATCAGCCAACCCTCCGGGTCATTTCGTACAGCCACCGGTGCACCGGGTGCAGGTCCGCGAAGCTTTTGTAGCAATAGTCCACGAACGCGGGAGAATATGCCTCCTTAGGCACCTTCGACGAGACGCCCGCCCATAAGCCGTTAAACAGAAGCAGTTCGGCGTTTTTATGATCGGCTGGATATCCGCGGGGGACTTTCTTGTAAAACTCCCCCCACAGCTCGTAGTCCCCTTTTTTCAGAGCGCCCTGCACCGCGCGGGCCAGCTGCTGCCCGTAACGCGGATGAACGACCGAGTCACGGTATTCTTTTAAAAATTCTTTCGGGAAGATATACATTCCGACACCCAGCATGATCGAAGCAGGCTCAAGATGGAGATAAAAACCGGATGATTCCATCCGCTTGCCGCTCCCCTCCCAGAACCACAAGGCAAGGTTGGTTTTAAACGGCCGCTTATCGCTGCTGAAGCGGACATCACGGTAAATCCTGAATATGGACCTGTCAACCATCGGCTCAGCATGGATGCCGGGACACAGCCGCGCCAGTTTGTCACCCATGGCCGTGACAAAACGGCGTGCCGGGCCCAGCACGTGCTCCTCGTAGTCAGCCCGATGCTGTTCGAACCATTGCTTCGAATTGTTCTTTTCAAGCTCCCGGTAGAATTTGAAGCACTCTACGGGGAACCCGTTGAATTCGTCAGCCATTGGCGTCTCCTGGCCCCAGCCGCATCATTTCAGGGCGATGATGGTCCGTTTGCGGTAGCGCTCCAGCTCGTCCTTGAACATGGCGGAAATCTCGGTGATGTCCTTGAACTGCTTGACCATGAAAAATGTTTTCACGATCTGCTTTATCTTTGTATCATCCTTGATTTCCGTAATCTGCTTCTGGGTTGCCGAGAACACCTCGTCCGTATGGGAAAATATGTCCCGGATGATGTCTTCCGCCGGCCTGGAGAGCTTGTTGAACGGGGATCCGGTTTTAAGATGAATATTCTTGAGTATCAGTGCAATCAGGGTCAGGATCTTTCTCTTCTTATCCGCTTCACGGTCCACCAGCATCTTTTCGAAGGCCTTGAGGATGCTCTCGTTCCGTTCCTTGATCAGGTCGAGCAGCTCAAACCGCACGTCCTCGGGCAGCTTGTTAAAAGAGGGGGCATGGTGCGGATAGAAGGCCTTCAGGTATTGCTGGGAGAGCATGATCTTCCCGCCCAGTGAATCATTTACGGTCGTCCCACGGACAAAGGAGGCGAGATCATCCAGGTTGATCTCGAACAATGAGGCCAGGCCGTCCAGGAACGCGGGAAGCTCGATATTGTTTATGTACAGCTCAAAGTTCCGGTTCGATTCCTTTTCCTGCTTGAAAAAATATTCCCCGAGGATCCAGAGGAACTGCTCCCTGACCCCCTTGCCCAGCTCCGGATCCTCGGTCATCTTGAGATAGGCATCGATCAGGTTGTTAAAACCGACATTTTTTATAGCCATCGTTTATACCCGTATATAATCCTCGAGACAATAATAATCAGAACATGCATTGACCCTGCATATCCTACAGACATCCGTTAATTAAATCAAGTAAAATTAAGCCCGGGCGTGAACGTCCGTGTCAAGTTCCGCAGTCCTGCCGGCGGTGAAATAGTGGTATCCGATGCCGGCCACCATGGCCGCGTTGTCGGTGCAGAGAATGGGCGAAGCGATGATGACTTCCTCACCGGCCCTCTTTTCTTCATGAAGCATCTGCCGCAGCCGTCCGTTGGCCGCCACCCCGCCGGCCACGACCAGCGACCGTATCCCCCGCTCGCGTGCCGCCGTGAAAGCGCGCCTAACCAGGATCTCGAGCACTCGCTCCTGGAAGCCGTGTACCACCCCGGCGCGGTCCGCACCCGGGTTTGTTTTCAGGAAATTTATCACCGCGGTCTTGA
Source organism: Spirochaetota bacterium (assembly GCA_022704585.1). The sequence goes on from JAKJGD010000027.1 coordinate 6,303, forward strand.
TGCCGCTGTAGGAGAACCTGGTATCTCCCGGTTCGGGAAGTATCTTCGGAAAGAGGACGCCTTTACCCGTAATGGTGCGCGCCAGCTTTTCTATGACCGGCCCGCCCGGGTATCCCAGGTCCATGTATTTCGCTATCTTGTCAAAGGCCTCGCCCGCCGCATCGTCAACAGTCCTGCCGACGATTTCCATCTCCCCCACGCCGCGGACATGGTAGAGAACGGTGTTTCCGCCCGATACCAGCAGGCCGATGTAGGGAAAAAACAGCTCGCGATCCTCGAGGAAGGGCGCGTACAGGTGCGCCTCGAGATGGTTCACGGGAACGAGCGGGATGCCCAGTGCGTAGGAGATGACCTTTGCCGACTGGAGGGCAATCAAGAGTGAGCCGACCAGCCCCGGACGGCTCGTCGCCGCCACGTAATCCAGGTCACCGAACGAAATGCCTGCCTCGCGCAGGGCCCGTTCTATGAGCAGGTTGATGGTCTCCAGGTGCGCCCGGGACGCGATCTCCGGCACCACGCCGTAGTATTCCCGGTGAAGGTCAATCTGGCTCGAGATGATGTTCGAGAGTACCGTACGCCCGTCCCGCACCACTGCTGCAGCGGTCTCGTCGCAGGAGCTTTCCAGTCCCAGGCCCAGTACCGGGATATCCATGACGGCGGCCCGTTATGATCCGCTGATCTGCCTGACCGCCGTGTCAAGCTGGTTGTCAAATTCGAGATCAAAGAGGGGCTTCTTCCTGAACCGCAAGAGCCAGTCTTTCAGCATGAAATTCGCCGTCTTTTCTGAGAGGGTGATGCCGTTCTCGGCGAGGAGCCGGCGGAACGCCGCCTTTGTCTCCGGCGTGTATTCCGTGTCCTTGTGCACGAATGTATCGAGCAGCTTCCGGTCCTTCACGATCTTCATGCTCTTCATGTCGATTTCGGAAATTTTCTCCTGCTCGACGGCGATGTCGGGCTTGATGCCTTTCTTGTGGATCAGCTCTCCCGAAGGCGTGTAGTACTTGGCAACGGTGATTGCGACGCCGACGTTGTCATCCAGGTTAAATGATTTCTGCACCGAGCCCTTTCCGAACGTTTTCCCTCCCAGGAGCTTGCCCCGGGCGTTGTCCCTGATCGCACCGGAAAGAATCTCGGATGCGGATGCCGAGCCGTTGTTCACCAGGACCAGGAGCATCCCCCGATAGATCGGCAGGCTCTGCGACCGGAATACTTCGACCCGTCCGCTGCCCTCCTTCCCCCGGGTGGAGACGATCGTCTTGCCGCGGTCCAGCAGGAGCTCTGAAATCTCTATGGACGACTGGAGGAGCCCGCCGGGGTTGTTCCGCAAATCGATAATGATCCGGTTGATCTTTTTTCCATTGAAGAACTTGAGCGCCCGCGTTACGTCCCGGGTCGTCTCCGAGCCGAAATTCTTGATTTTAAGATAGCCGATGTTTTTATCTTTGATAATTTCATACTCGACGCTCGTGATCTTCACCGGAGCCCGCTCCAGCTCGAAATCGAAAGGCTCCTCAAATCCCTCCCGCCGCACCTGTATCTTCACCGTGCTTTTTGGAAGGCCGCGGATCAGGGACACGATCTTCTCCACCTTCATGCCGTTGACCGGCTTGTCGTCGATCTTCGTGATCACATCGCCGGAGAGTATCCCCGCGCGCATTGCGGGCGAATCATCTATCGGCGCAACAACGACCACGCGGCCATCATCCACGGTGATCTCGATCCCGACTCCCTGGAACTTTCCGGTCGTCATCTCCTTGAGCTCGTCGAAGGACTTCTCGTCCAGGAACCGCGAGAACGGGTCGTTGAGAGCGCCCATCATGCCGCGTATCGCGCCGAAGAAAAGCTCCTTGGGCGAGACCTCGTCTACATACTCGGTCAGTATGAGCTGGTAGACCCGGTGAAAGTAGTCGAGGTATCGGTGCGCCGGTTCGGTCGCCGACGAGAGGAACGATACGTTTATGCCGATGAACAGGCCGGTCAGGAAGGCCAGGGCCAGGAGGTGGGCGCTCCGCTCTTTTATTTTCTTAAACATCACGGTCTCCGGTTGAATTTGTGAAACTGCACACGCTAACGGATTGAGAAACCCGGGCGGGGAGAAAGTTACCCCGCCCGCGCTTAGTTACTTCGATTTCAGGACGAACACGCCGTCCCACCCCCGCGGCGGGGGCGATTTCATGTACTCCTCGCACTTTTCAACATACACACGGGACGGTCCGTCGTCGGGCAGTACCTTGATGGCCTGCCTGAAATAGCTGATTGCCTGCTTCCAGTCCCGCTTGATGAAATAAGAGCGACCGGCGTTGTACTTTTCAAGCATGTCATACATGTAATCGGGAAGCGCGGCCTTCATGCCGAGGAGCTCGTATATGGGCACCGATTCGCTTTTACCCACCACGCGGATCTTGCCGAGGATACGCGCCTCGATGCTCTCCTTTGCCGCCTCGAAGGTCGAGCCGCTTATCATGGCGGCCGTATCGAAGGACTTGTTGGCCCCCTCAAGACGCGATGCCAGGTTGACCGCGTCCCCCATGGCCGTGTAGTCCATGCGGGTGCGGGATCCCATGTTGCCAACCGTCGCCTTGCCCGAGTGTATCCCCATCCGCGCGAAAATAGGCTCAAGCCCGGCCTTCCGCCACGTTTCCTGGAGCTCGCGCAGACGCTTCTTCATATCGACCGCGGCCATGCATGCCTTGGTTGCATGGTCGGGCATGAGCACGGGGGCGCCGTAAAAGGCCATAATCGCATCCCCAATATACTTGTCCACGGTTCCGTTGTATTTAAGAATGACGTCCGTCATCTCGGTAAGATATTCGTTCAGGCGCTTGACCAGGTCCTGAGGCGTCAGCTTTTCCGATATGGTGGAAAAGCCCTTTATGTCCGAGAAGAAAATCGTGATCTCGCGGTCCTCGCCGCCCAGCTCGAGCGATTCCGGGTCCTTGATGATCTCGTCGATAACGGTCGGGGAGAGGTAAAAGGAGAAGGCGTTTTTAATGAAGCGCTTCTGGTTCTCCTCCCTCATGAACTTGATGGCCACGATGGCCGACGAGGGCAAAAACATCGACAGGACGATGCCCAGCTGCTGCATCCACACGTTGAACAGGGCGAACACGAGCATGACCGCGAGGTTCAGGAGGATGAAGGTCACCAGCATCGTGACAAGGGACCGTTTCGCGTCCAGGCGCTTGATGACATAGCCCATACCCAGGGCTATGACGAGCATCAGGAGCAGGTTAAGCGGCCAGTTCACCCTGCTGATGAATTGCTTCTGAACGATCGTGTTGATCGTGTTGTGATACGTTCCGACCCGCGCGTATTCATTGTGCAGCGGGATAGCCCCGATGTCCTGCGTGCCGGTGGCCGTGAGACCCGTGAGGGTGATTCTATCCGACAGGTCCTCAACGCGGATCGCCAGGTCCATGGCGGTGCGTGCATACTCGAGGTTTTTCAGGTCTTTCCCGAGTGCCGCGCTCCTGGTCTGTTTCAGCTCTTTTTTTACAGCTGTGATTTCCTTGTCATAATTGCCGAGGTATTCCAGCCGCGTTCGGTTCATCTTTTTTTTCAGCGCTGAAATCCTCTTCCAGAGCGCGGCCCTTCTCGGCCCCGCGCCGCTTGTGCCGTACTCCTCCCGCACGGTTTTCATCTGTTTCTCCAGGTCGGCGAGAAGAGGATTGGCGGTCGCAGCCGCGATCTTCCTGTTCACCTCTTCCATGCCGGCCGAGAGCATTTTTTTCGTCTCCGCGTCGGCCCCGCCCAGCTCCTCGGTAAAACCGTCGAGCTGCTGCTGCAGACCGGCCAGCTCATTGGCCTTGCGCGCGTCTTCCTCGTCAAAGAGTCCCCTGACAAACTCGGCATTTTCCTCGTATTCAAGCAGGGCGTAGAAGGGGACGAGATGGAACGTCCGTTCGCGCCGGCCCTCCTTCCCTTTGCCGGAGCCTGCCCAGGTAACGTACATCATTCCCTTGTCATCTATGGGGATGGTGATGTCTTCGACTTTCTGCGAAAGGGGATGGTGCGCTCCGCGCAGGATTATATGCCTGCCGGGTATCACCTCGACGCGGCTCATCGGGGTCTGGCTTGCGTCCATGAGCATCACCAGGGCAAGGTTAAAATAGAGGCGCCCCTCGAACACGCGGACCAGCTGTACTTTCCTGATTACGCCGTCTATGTCCGTGTACCGGTTCACGAATCCGAAAGAACGGGCTGCAGTCATGAGCTCGGGTATCGGGTACGAGATGCTTTTTACCGTCCCTTCGTCCAGGGATTTGAGACGCTCCGATTTCGGCCCCGAAACCTTCACCGATGCAAGCTCGGTAAACCGTTTCTTTGCCTTGATAAACGCTTCGGACTTCTGCCGCTCCAGCACGTCATACGCGAGGGGCTCATCGTTGAACGTATAGGCCAGGATGACCCTGTTCATGTACTTGACGCCGTCGGCAAACTGCCGGTCCTTGTTCACGCCGACCGCTTCCACCTCCGTCGGCGTGATGCGCGAACCCG
>JAKJGD010000538.1 GCA_022704585.1 Spirochaetota bacterium
TAGCGCGCCGCCCGGTTCACGCAGGAGGAGATGTTCCGCGGACTTGTCAAGATCGAGGGCTACCCTGTTACGAAGCTCCTCAGGTTCCTGAGAATAACCGGCGGCATGCCTGGAAAGAACGGCAAGGACACCGTATGCAAGCTCGCCTGGATGAAACGGAACCGGCCCGAGATTTACGAGGCTGCGCATAAGTTCCTGGACGTCAAGGACTATGCCGTCTTTCTCGCCACGGGCAATTACGTGACTTCATACGACATGGCCTGGATCACCTGGCTCATGGACACCAGGAACAAGGACCAGGGACGGTGGGCCTGGTCGGAGACCATCCACGGCATGTTCGGCCTCGATCCGGGCAAGATGCCGGAGCTCAGGGCCTCGACCGCGGTCGTCGGAACAGTGACGTCAGAATTCTCAGCGAAAACGGGCGTGCCAGCGGGGCTCCCCGTGGTAAACGGCTCCGGGGACCTGCTAACGTCTGCTATCGGGTCCGGCGCCATCGAGATGGGGCGGCTGCACGTCAATATCGGCACTGCCGGATGGGTAGCCACCCATCACCCCTCGATTGCGGTCGACACCGCCCACTACCTCGGCACGATCGCCTCGGGCATCCCGAACGTCCTGTTGCTGATCAGCAAGCAGGAGACGCTGGGCGCGGCGCTGGACTGGATCAAGGGGATCCTCTACCCGGGCGAGCTCACGCAGGGAAAATCATCCGCGGAGATATACGCGGACCTGGATGCCGCCGCCGCGACAGCGCCGCCCGGCTCCAACAACGTCGTTATCACGCCCTGGCTCTTCGGCGAGCGTTCGCCCATCAACAATCCGTACCTGCGCGGCCAGGTCTTCAACATCGGCCTTGACACGACCAGGGCCGACCTCTGCCGCGCCGCCATGGAAGGCGTCGCATACAACATACGCTGGGGCATGGAGCACGTGACGCGCCTGTCGGCGAAAAAGACGAAGCCATCCACGGACGATATACGGCTTATCGGCGGCGCGTCGAAGAGCGACATCTGGTGCCAGGTATTCGCCGACGTGCTGCAGCGGCCGGTGGTGCGGATGAAGAACCCGCAGATGGCGTGCGCGCTCGGGACCGCCGCGATCGCCATGGTCTCCCTCGGTATATACCGCAATTTCGAAGAGGTCGACCGGATGCTGGAAAAGGGCGGGCGGATCATGCCCTCGCCCGGCACCCGCGGGGTGTACGACAGGCTCTACCCTCTCTTCCAGTCCCTTTATAAGAACAACAGGAAAGAATTCAACAGGATAAACCGCTAGAGGGTAATGATATGAAACGCTTCGTAGAAGGATACCGCGACAGACGGTATGACATGATCGTAATCGGCGGCGGCATTACCGGCGCCGCGGTGGCCTATGACGCTGCGACCCGCGGCCTTTCGGTTGCGCTCGTCGAAAAGAGCGATTTCGGAGGCGCAACGTCGGCCGCAACCTCGAAGTTCATCCACGGGGGCCTGCGCTACCTGAAGACCTTTGAATTCGGGCTCGTGCGCGAGTCTCTCAGGGAGCGGCGCATCATGGAAAACATCGCGCCCAACTTCGTCTATCCCGTGCCCATCATGTTCACCAATCCCTCGGCCGTGATGAGGATCGGACTTTTCCTGTACGACGTGCTCGCCTTTGACAAGGGGTGTACCTGGGACCGGCGGAAAAAAATCCCCAATCACCGCTCTATCTCCCGGGAGAAGGTCATCGCCGAGGAGCCGAACGCCAGGCGCGAAGGCCTCCGCGGCGCCGGAATATACTACGACTGCATCAACATATGCCCGGAGCGGCTCACCCTGGCTTTCATTAAATCGGCGGTCCATTACGGCGCCGACGTCGCGAACTACACGAAGGTGGAAGATTTCATCATCGAAGACGGCCGTGTCGCCGGCGTGATCGCGCGGGACCTGGCTCGCGGCGGCACACGCATGATCAGGGGAGCCTGCGTCGTTAACTGCGCCGGTCCATGGGCGGACGAGGTGCTCGGGCTCGCGAAGAAAGGGGGAAGCGCCGCCACGATACGCCGCTCCGAGGGCATACACCTGATCGTGAAAAAGCGCACCGGCATGCACGCTGTCGGCACCATGACTGGATCTACCCATTTCTTCCTCATACCGTGGCGGAACCACTCCCTGGTCGGGACCACGGACAGGGAATATCCCGGCGAACCGGACGGATACCGGGTTACCAGGAAAAGCATCGAGGAGCTTCTCGACACGGTGAACGCCGATTTCGGTAACGGCGAACCCATACGCTACGAGGACGTGC
>JAKJGD010000539.1 GCA_022704585.1 Spirochaetota bacterium
TGGTTGACTGCCCGGGAGAGAAAGCGACGTTCTCTTTCAGGAAAGGGAGGGACCGAGCAGTTTCGCGGGGGCAGGAGAATGAGAAGCGGGGTCAGAGCATGGCGGAAGAGATAGTTATCGCCATTGTTTCGGGCTCAGAGCAAGCCTCCAGCGATAGTTATCGCCATTGTTCCGGGGCCAGAGTAAAACCGGGCAATGTGCAGGGCATCATTTCCGGCAAAAAACCGGTTCTGACCAGGTCGCAGTTCCTCGCCACTGCGATCGGATCGATAGTTATCGCCTCCGGGCCGCTTTCGGCGGCGCCCGCGCAGAAAAAAGGCCGGTCCGGGACCGCGGCAGGCCTCCGCCCGCCCGGCGCCCTGCCGGAAGAAGATTTCATCAGCCGCTGTATTCGCTGCGGCAACTGCATGAAGGTATGCCCCACCAATCTGCTCCAGCCCTCTTCCATTGCCGGGCGGCCGGGCGCGGCCTGGTCCCCGGTCCTTGATACCCGGCGCGGTTACTGCGAGTATGGCTGCAACCTCTGCGGCCAGGTCTGCCCGACGGACGCCATCAGGGAGCTTACCCTCGGGCAAAAGCAGAAATTCCAGATCGGGATCGCGGTATTCGACAAGAAGATATGCCTGCCCTACGCCAAAGGTGAAAACTGCATCGTGTGCGAGGAGCACTGCCCTGTACCGGAGAAGGCCATCAGGGTAAAGGATGCCGTCGTGAAGGGAAAGCGCGTTATGCAGCCCTACGTGGTCCGTGATCTCTGCATCGGGTGCGCTATCTGCGAGCTGAAATGCCCTGTCGAGCCGGACAAGGCTATCGTCGTGAAGAAGGCGCGGGACGCGGGCGGTTCTCCGGCGGGCCCCGGGATCAAACCGGCTTCCTGATTACGCTTTCGAGCGCCAGTGCCTTTTCGTGGATCATCTTCGTGAAATCGATTATCTGGTGGTTTGACTGGGATATCTCCATCGCCATCTCGGACAGCCGGTCTATGGTTTTCTGGGTCACATCCATGGAGTTCTTCTGCTCTTTCGTAGAGCTCGCGATGTCCCTTGACATCGTGTCTATGACCCCGGCCTGACGGATGACCATTTCCAGCGCGCCGCTCTGCTTCGTCATCAGCTCGCGCACCGAGTTGACCCCCGAGCCGATCGCATTCACCATCCGGAATATCACATCAGTCGATTCCTTGGTGTCGGTCACGATGTTCGTACCGGACTCGATGTCCGTTATGATCTTGGAGATCTGCTTCGATATCTCCTTCGAGTTGTCGGAGGTCGCCTGGGCCAGCTTCCCGATCTCGTCCGCAACAACGGCAAAGCCCCGCCCGTACTCGCCCGCACGGGCCGCTTCGATCGCTGCGTTCAGGCTTAATAAATTGATACGGTCCGAGATGTCGTCTATCATGGCGATGAACGTGGTGATCTCCTTTCCGCCTGCGTTGATTACGTGCATCGTGTCGGTCATCTTCTGGAGGCTGTCCGCCGTGCTGCCGGTCGACTCCAGTATCTTCCGGATGGTCTCTTCAACCTTCTGGCTTTCCTGGATGAGCCCTTTCTGCGCAATGTTGAGGTCCTCGACCAGCGTCTTCGACTTCTCGCCCTCGTCCTTCTGACGCATCGTGGACTGGTAAATCGTTTCAACCGTAGCTGACAGCTCCTCGAAGGTTGAAGACATTTCCTCGCTTTTCGACGCCTGCTCCATGGAGAGGTCGGAAAACCGGTCTGTAATCTTTTGCAGCTGGTCGCTCGCCCTGAGGGACTCTTCCGTGAGGACGGTCGCCGTCTGGACCACCCCTTCGAGGTACGCCGCGCGCTCCACGGCCACGCGCTCGCTCTCCTGCTGCTCCGTAAGCAGGGTCTTGAGCTCCCTTCTCATGACGTTGATCTTGTCCGCGAGGCCCAGCGACATGAACACGACCATGAGGGAGGATCCGATCTGTATCCCCCACTCGGTGATAAACATCTCCGGCAGCACCCCGAACGTTTTCAGGACATAGAGCATGATCCCGAGCACCAGGCCTCCGAAGCCGAGCGCGATAAAGCATGCGGCGCGCGACTTCTTGATCATCGCCGCCATGATCATCACAAACTGGAGCGCCGCGAGCAGGCCTATGATGACGGTCGCCACGCGTATGGCCAGGGAATATTTCACCAGCAGGCTGGCGATGCCCCACGCAAAGGACACCGGCAATATGAAGAACAAATATATGTTATCGAGATTTCTCAACAGGTGCCGCGACTCGATCACATCGCGGATGAACACCGCCGCGAAAAAAAT
>JAKJGD010000540.1 GCA_022704585.1 Spirochaetota bacterium
CGATCCGGATGAATGCATCAGGGCCGACTTTGACCCGGTACTTCAGCAAGGCGCTCCGGATCTCGCCTGCCAGAGATGACGTTTTCCCGGCATCCAGGTCGGGCAGAATAACTGCAAGGTACTCGTCATACCGGCAGATGAATCCGTCATTTTTTACTATCGAGGAAATCGACGGGGCCATGAGCCGTATCAGGGCGCTCCTCTCGGCCTCGCTAATCCCGCCGCCCTGATCGAACAGTCGAATAAACATGAGGGAAAAGTTCTTCTCACGATGCTTCCACTGCCGGAGGTACTCGTTATACTTCAGGCTGAAATATATCTTGCTGTGCAGCCCGGTCCCGGCATCGGTCATCACATCGTTGAACATGATAAAGTCATGTATGCTTTTCAGTATGCCCGACATACCCGCCTTGATCTCGTTAACGTCGCTGCCACGCAGCCCCTGGCGGCGGACAATAATCACCGCGCCCAGGAACGCGTTGTTATAGATGAGGGGGACGACGACCTTCTCCCCGCCTTCCAGCACCATTGTCGATCCGCTCTGCATTTCCCTGCCCGCCTCGTTATCGAGATCGATGGTGTCGAAGCTGATCGAGCTTATCCGGAAGAATGTGCCCCCCCTGAGCTCCATTGTCTTGACCAGCTTCCCTGTCGGATGATACAGGTACAGGGCCACGCTGTCCGTGCCAAAGGCCGCATGGATCCTTCCGAACTGTTCCTGGATATAACTGCTGATCGTATCTGACACGATATTGGAGCTTTCACGCGATACCGCACCGTCTTCCCGCGCGGCCTGCCCGCCGGTCAGCCCCAGGTCAATGGTATGGCGATCATCGCTATCCACGGCCGCAGCCCCCCTGCCAGACACGATCGTGATGACGGCGGTCAGGATGATTACGATAAGGACCACAAGTAAGACCTCCAGCATGGTCCTGACGAGGATCGTGTCACCGAACGAATAGGGGTAAACCACGAGAAGCCGGTTCACGCCGATTTTACCGATGAAGATATAAAACTTGAGCTGGTCGGTTACACCGTCATATTTCTCTTCGTAATATCGCGTGATAAACGGGCTGGACGTGCTGATGCTGAACTTGTCCTGGGTGAAGTCCTTCAGTATCGTTTCAAAAAGCCCGGCCGTCCTGATGAAGCGGTCGTTCTTGCTTGAGAGGCGCAGCGTCAGTCCGCTGTCCGTGATGGCAAGAAGTGCGATGTCCCGATACTCACGGTGTATCTGCTTCAGAAAAGCGGTCAGGTCTTCGTTTGCGGGCATCTTTTTGTCGGCGGCGAGCCGCTTCTCCATGTCGCTGTATTCCGCCACGATCCTGTTCGTCGTAGCAACGAGCGAGGCGACCAGGTCCCGCTCGACATACTTGAAGCGTATGGTGAAATAGAGAAACAGGCTGACGATTAATAAGACGGCCCCGACAGCTATGATCTTGATCCTTCCTGACATGGCCCTTCGCTCCAGTTGCAGATGATAAAACGCGCCGTGAAACCCGGCCGGCCTCTGGCCGGCGGCGGGATTTTCGGGATGCCGTTACTATTTTCGGATTATCCCGCCGATAACTATCGCCATTATTTCGGGCGCACCCTCCTGCCGGACCGGCTAAAAACTTGACAGCAGGCAGGACTTTTCATATTTTTGCCGGATTCATATCCTCTGACCGGAGAAAAAACCATGAGACATCGAATCGCCGTCATGCTTGTGATACTATCCACACTGGCAACCGGCCTCCTGGCCGGCGCCTGTTCAGGGTCAAAAAACGGGGACGCGGAAATCCCCGAGCTTGAGAAGGGATGCCTGTCGGGCCAGTGCGTGCCCGGACAGTTCGAAACCGCGTACCAGCGCTTTGCCCTGGTAACCGGGGACATTGTCAACCTCAGGACAAGGCCGGACACGACCTCGCGGGTGCTGGCGCAGATTCCCGTTACGCGAAAGGTCACCGTGCTCTACGTCAAGCCGGAAGAGGTCACCATCGGCGCGTTGAAAGGGAGATGGGCCTACGTCATGGATTCGGCAGATGTAAACCGTACCGGCTGGCTCTTCGACTACTTCCTGGCCTACCCGGACCGCTTCACCAGGCCCGCCCGGCAGAAGATACGGGAAATCCGCGTGATCCTGGGAGGACGGCTCACGGTCTACCGCTGCACCCCCGACGGGAAATTCCAGACAACGCAGAACGAGATGCTGTACAAAAAGGACGCAAAAAAAACGGACGCTGCCACCGGCGAGGTGCTCCAGTATAAAAACGTCATCTG
>JAKJGD010000028.1 GCA_022704585.1 Spirochaetota bacterium
TGATCACTTTCCATGCCCGGCACAAGTACCTCCTGATGGCTCACAGCCCTTCGATACAGAAAGAGCTGGGGAGACTGGTGGCCGGCGTGAAGGGTATGAAGCCGGGCGATTTTCTCCGGGAGTACGAGACGCTCTTCATGCGGGCGTTCGCGTGCCTCTCGACCCCGAAAAAGAACACGAACGTGCTGATGCATTGTGCCGGTTATTTCCGCGACCGGATCACGGCAGGCGAGAAGAAGGAGCTCCTGGATATCATCGAGCAGTACCGGAAGGAGCTCGTGCCCCTCATCGTACCGGTGACCCTCATACGGCACTTCGTTCGGAAGTACGGCGAGGAATACCTCGCGGACCAGTATTACCTGGACCCCCATCCCCTTGAGCTTAAATTGAGGAACCATGCCTGAAAGAGCGGACCCGGCAATCATCAGATCGCTGCTGGAATCGCAGACCACCGGCGTGCTGGCGACCGAGCGGGATCGCCGCCCGTACGCCAACCTGATCGCGTACTCGTTCGACCCGGACCTCAGGCAGATCTATTTCGTGACGCCGTGCACGACCGCAAAATACGGCAACCTGAGCATGAACCCGAACTGCTCCCTGCTTGTCGACACCAGGACGAACGATCCCGCCGATTTCAGCAGTGCCGCGGCGCTGTCCGCGATCGGCCGGGCGGTCGAGATCACCGGCGAGGAAAAATCTGCGCGGATGAGGGCGCACGCGGACCGGCTGCCGGGTCTTGCAGCATTTATTGACTCTCCCGCGATGGCGCTCTTCCGGATCGAAGTCGAATCGTACATTCTCGTAAACGGGCTTACCGATATCTCCGTGTATCACCCCTGATACAGTAATCCAGAACACCGAAAAACCCGGCAAGCAAAAAGTTCTGGACAGGGTATGTAATTTTACATTATCATCACCGTTATAAAAAAAGGGGACACTATCCGCCGTGTTGGACTACTATAACTTTAAGGAGCCAGGGAAGTGCTGCTGACCAGTAACCTGTCCGAAAAAAAAACAGAGCTCTTCTCTGAACATTACAACAGCCTGTATTCCGTTGCCTTCAGCTCCGTGTATTCGAAAATCGGGAACTATCATGACGCCGAGGACATATGCCAGGAGGTCTTCCTCCGCTTCTACCGGAAGCTCGATGAGATCGAAAGTCCGCGGAAATGGATATTTGGCGCGCTCCGCCTGGTGGTCTTCGATTACTATAAGAGAAAGGGAAAGAACGATATTGATATTGAAACCATGTTCGAAGACGTCAGTATGAGCTTCGTGAACGGATTCAGGGACACCCGCATGGTGATCCAGCAGGCCCTCGACGGCCTCTACAGCTCGGTCGATGAAACGGAGCGCGCTCTGTTTGACCTCACGGCCGTTCATGGCTTCTCCCTCAGGGAAGCGGCCCTGCACCTGGGGCTCTCCTACAAGCAGGCGCGTATCCGGTACGACCGGGCTTCGAGAATGCTGATGGACCATTTCAGAAAGGCCGGCATCAACAGCCTGGAGGACCTCCTGTGAGCCGCCCCGACGATATCATTAATCTCCTGGAGAGGTACCGGTTCCGGTCGACGATTGATCCCGCGATCCGGCACCGTATCCTCAGATCAAAAAAACGTACTCATGCCCTGATTCTGGGTAGTGAAACCAAGGCATCTCCTTTCATTTCCCCCATTGTCTCTCTTTATTACCGGCTCAGGAGCCTGGGCATCGGCGCCACCCTGAGGGGGAGCGCCAGGCTTATGAGCGGTGCTGCGGCCTTTGTGCTCGTACTTGTTGTCGTTTCCGCTGCCCTTACACTGCGGTACACGGTCTTTGACAGGGGGCCCCTGGTGATCGCCAGGGGAGTGGTCACCTTTAAGGCAGGGAGCGCGATCCTTTCAAGTGAAGGCGAAACGGACCGGGAGGCGGCCATTGGCGACATCGTCTCCGGCGGCATAACGGTGGAAACCGGTGCCATGTCCCATCTGAACATCCAGCTGGGGGACACTGCCGTTTTCAGTATCCAACCGTACTCGCGCGTGCGGCTATCCTCGCTCTTCGAAAAGGGTGCGGCTCTCCTCGACCTCGAGGAGGGGAGCCTCCTCTCCCGGCTGAAGGCCCTGAGGGGCAGGTCATCCTACTCCATCCGCACCAGGAACTGCTACGCCGCGGTGCGGGGTACGGAATTCAGCGTCGCGTATGACGGCGCCGCCACCACTGTGGCCGTGAAAGAGGGCACGGTGATGGTCTCGCGCCTGGATGCCCGGAGCGGGAAGATGCTTGAGCAGAGGCAGATCGGGGCCGGCTATACCGCGGTGATACGCGACACGCTCGAGGTGCGCCCTGTCAGCGGCCTTGAAACCCTCGAGCTGGAGCGGGTATCCGTCACGCCCTACTTAAGCGACGTGGAGGAGATGGACAGAGAGGAGCTCGGGGAAGAGGCGAAACTGCAGGAGGAGCGCGAGGAAGATATACAGAAGAAGATCAACGCCGAGCTGGGAATTCTCACCATCGAGGAAATCCGCGAGAAATACGGCCAGGTCCACGAGATATGCCTCCACAACGGCAGGATCTACCTGGGGGCCATACTCTCCCGCGGCGACATCTTCACCATCCGGACAACGCACGGTATCGTGCGCGTCCCCGCGGCAAAGATCATGAAGACCCGGGCGCGGTAGCGGCGCGCTCAGGGCAAAAACAGGAAATAATTATTGGGGAAAACAGTAAAAAATGCGTCATCATCACCATGCACGCCCGAGGTGATTGTTTCATACTCATCGTCAAAATCACCGTCGCCGTTCAGGTCGGACTCGCCATTGACATACCCGCCGATAATCAGATCGCCCGAGCCATTTACCGTGATTCCAAGGCCCATATCTTCCAGATCTTCGAAAGGAAGGTAACTGCTGCTCCCCAGCCTTTTTGACCAGAGGGGGTCGCCATGCCGACTGAATTTTGCGATAAAGACGTCCCCGCCCCCGTACACGCCTTCATCTTCTGCGCCACCGTCATCGGAACTTCCATTGCCGTTCAGGTCAGCATTCCCGGTAACCATCCCTGTAACGAAAACCGCGCCGCTGCCGTCCACGGCAAGGCCGTGGCCCTCGTCATTCTCGCTTCCCCCGAGTCTCCTGGCCCAGAGATGGTTTCCCTGAGAATCGAACTTTGCAATTACAATATCACTCCCCCCATAACAGGAGTCTGACGGATCCTCGGGGAGCCCTGTGTCTATCACACCGCTTGCGTTAAGATCGGTACTGCCGTACACGCGGCCGATAAGGACGATGTCGTCATACCTGTCAACAGAAACATGATATGCGTTATCAATCAGTCCGCCGCCCAGCCTCCTGGCCCAGGCAAGCTCACCCGATAATGAATCGAACTTTGCTATGAATATGTCATCACTTTCTTGAAATGTCTCACTTCTTTCCCCGGTAACCAAACTAGAACTAACGTAATCGCCGTTCAGGTCCACATTACGATTAATGTGGCCCGTGACAATAATATTGTTCTCGTTGTCATGGGCGATTGAACAGCCACGATCAGTGTAGCTACCGCCGAGCCTTTTCGCCCATTGAGGATCACCCGATGAATTGAACTTTGATATGAATATGTCCTTCTCGCCATGGATATCTTCCTGTGTCTCCCCGGGATCGGTAGTATCGCCATCGCCGTTCAGATCCGCGGCATCATCCATAAAGCCAGTGACGATAATAGAGTCTTCATGGTCCACCGTGACACCCCGGGCCGCGTCTCCCCCAGTTCCGCCGAGACGAATGGCCCAGAGATGTGTGCCCGATGAATCGAACTTTGATATGAATATGTCGTACTCGCCATGAACTCCCGCCGGTGCTTCCCAGGGATCAGTAGTATCGCCGTCGCCGTTTAAATCCGCGTCTATCGTAATCTGCCCGACCGCCACGATGTTGTTTTCACTATCGGAGGCCACCTGCAGGGCCTCATCCGTTACTGTTCCGCCAAGCCTTTTAGACCATTGATGCGCACCCGATGGATCAAATTTTGAGATAAATATATCGTTGCCTTGAAAATTATATGGGCCGATAGACTCTGTAAAATTATCAAGCGTGCGGCTGCCGTCAAGGTCCGCTCCATCAGTCACGCTGCCGGCGACAATGATGTTGCCCGACCGGTCGAAGGTTATTGAATTAACCCTATCGCTATTCGTACCCCCGAGGCGCATGGACCAGGGGTCCCTGTCTTTGATCAGGTACCGGAACCCGCCCGTGGAATCCAGCGCCAGGTGGCCGATGTCGTCGCACTGCAGCGACAGGAACGCGAGAGCCAGTGCAATATAAAGGTTTCCGATTTTCATGATTATACCCCTTTTCCTGCTACTCGTATGATGTTCCGGCCTGTATCGGCGGGCCGACCCCCGTCCCCGGGGGCGAAATAATGCATAAGGACAGCCATGTCAGAACCTCACCCCGATACCCGCTTCCGCGTAAACGAACCCGAGAAGCCCGCTCTTCTCGATGATTGCCGCGTACCCGAATCTGGCGGTGAGGAGCAGGGTTTCACGCAGGGTGAATCCCAGGACAAGCTCGGCCCGCCCCATGGGCTGGAAGGATCTTTCGGTGCGCCATGTGGCCACCGGCATTCCATTGTAGAGAAAGCGCGTCCCGTGCTTCAGGGTAGTATGGCTCACCCCGCCGGCCAGGCCCAGGCCCAGGTAAAAGAATTCCCGGACGGGAATGCGATAGCGCGCCGCAAGGAGGATTGGCACCATGGTGTAGCCGCGGATCATGAAATTATTCGGGGTAAATGCGAGATAACCCGCTTCAACCCCCAGATCGACGTACCTAATGGCAGGCTTGTTGATATAGAAGGCCCCCATGCCACCGAGGCCATAGCGGCACATCTTCGCGAGATCGCCCACCGGGTAGGCGAAGACGAAGCGCCCCTCGAAGTTCAGGCCGATCTTGCGTATCGAGCTTATGGCCAGGGAATCCTCCGACTCGTATCCATCTTCATCGATTGACCTGACGCTGAAATAGTGCGTGGCCTCTGCATTGAGGCCGGTACCCCTGAAAGTCGTAACACTCGTTTCTCCCAGCTTTTTTTCCCGGTTTTCCGCCCAATCGTACACCGCGTACTTCACCACCCTGCCGTCCCTGTCCACGGCGGGCTTCCAGGTGAGCATGATGTTGAACCGGTTTCCCACCTGCTTGACCACCGAGAACAGGCCGTTCGTGGGCGCGCCGGGCGGCTCGTTCGTCTTTATCGTAATCTCGTTGCTCGGCACTGACTCCTTCCCCTCCCTGTCGATGGCGGTCACGTACACGTAGTACGTGGTCTTCCGCTCCAAGCCGCGGACCGTATGGCTCCGTGTTATGCTCGAAGCCACCTTTTTGTGCCGTGCTGGCCCCGCCTTCTTTACGTAGACATTATAGTACCGCGGGGTCCGGTAGGGGGCGTTCCAGGTGAGCCGCAGGCTCTTCTCGTAGGGCCTCCCCGCGAGTCCCGTGGGATTCGACCTGGTCATGAAGAGCACTTCTTCCCGCTTGAGCGTGTACTCCTCGGGGCTGTCGATTTTGTCCCGCAACACAAACTTCTCGTTGTCCTCCTCGACGACATAGGCTTCGAGGGATTTCCCGTTCGCCAGCCTGATGAAGACTTTGCCCAGGTAGATGGGCGTGTAGAGCACGCGAAGGATGGCCGCGTTGGCATAACGTTCGGACCTGCCTGTTTTCCTGTTGATGACCGTGACGCCTCCGCCCGATTCGTTAACGATCCTCCCCTCCACGATGGGACCGCTCCTGAGGAAGAGGTACTCTGCCGACGCCCGGGTCCTTCCCGTGACGATGAGTAGTGCGGCGGCGAAGGCAATAATAATCAGATACGACACAGCATGTTTTTTCATAGGCGCTTTTTCCCGGCGGGACGGCGTGCGCTGTTCCCCCATAAAAATGTATGGCGGCAGATACCGGCACGTGGCCCTATCGCCGGCTGAGCAAAGAATGCACGTACTTCCCACGGTTAGTCTTTCCATTGATAGCTTTTTTATACTTTTATACATCAGGAAATGTCAAATGTAATTTTATTAAAGGCCGGGTCTACAAACGTCAGGCGACTTTTGCCGAACTCCACGCACGCGCCATCACATAATTACAGTGTGGGATGCTGTGCCGATGTGCCCTTTTTTTTTAAAAAAAACAGGGCACTTTTTTCCCCGTCGGCATACGTCCTTGGTGAGTCGCGCAGATCAGATCATCATACGACATTACAGGGGTACTCATCATGAACATGAAAACTGGGAAAACATGGAACCATTCCGTTGCGGGACTGGCGGCCGCGGTCATCGCGTTGGCATGCCTGTCATGTACAAAAGAAGGCCCGCCCGTCACCGTCGTTACCTTCACGGTTGGCACGACACATCTTGTCCGGGAAAACGAGCCCCCGCGCCGACTCTGCACGGGGGAGACGTTGAATAAGGGAGACCGTATCATTACCGGGGAAAACTCCGAGGTTGCCATCCAGGCGGGCGGCACGATACTCATTAAGGTGCTCCCGAACTCGGCGGTGGCGCTCTCATCCCTCCTCGAGTCGGGGAGATGCTCTCTCTTCCAGGAGAGAGGGAAAATTCTGTCGAAAAGCAAAAAGCTTATGAAGGGCGAAAGCTATCTCGTCCACAACCGAACCGCGATCGCGGCCGTCAGGGGCACGGAATTCATGGTCACCTTTGAGCGGGGCGTCTCGAGCGTCGCCGTGGCAGAAGGGAGGGTCGAGGTGACGAAAATCGAAACCGGCGAAAGACGATTCATCGGGGAAGGCGGCAAAGCGGTGATTTCCGATGCGTTTGATCGGGTTCCCCTGCAAAAAGTCGATTTTCTCTACATACAAAAGGTCTCCATCGTTCCCTTCGTCGATGACCTGAAAGATATCGATGTTGAGTCCGCAAAGGAAATCGAAAAAGGATTCCGGCCCGAGGAAAAGAGGATCGACGCGGAGATCGAAAAGCTCCTGTCTGTGTCGCTCATTGAAATGCTGAAGATGTACGGCAAGATCGACGTGGTGAAGCTTTACTCGGGTAAGACGATTCGGGGAATCATCACGGAGCGCGGCGAGGAGATCGTTATCCTGACGCCCGGGGGCACTGTCTCGGTTCCGCGGGTTAAAGTACAAAAGACCATGGTCGTGACCGCCCTGCGAGGAGGCGATCACCGGTGAGGGAATGCGCGCGGCATCGGGATGATATCCAGGTTCTGCCCTCTCTCCGTTACCGGATCAAGGGACACAATGGGCATTATGTCACCCGGGCCATTACCAAACCGGTCAGAGTTTCCTATAAAATGTTGCATAAAGCAACTGCATGTTGCTTTATGCATCGCAACACTATATTTTTGTTACTCTCCCTTTATTGATTACCCTCTGAATTGATCTTTACTTTCATGCCTTGTGGCAATAAAGCGTAAATCACGCATTATTCCAATTCATTTTAGCGCATAAACAATGAAAATGCCCCCAAATATTCAAAGCGCGAATAAATCATTTTTTTCGTTTTAATGGCATGGTACTTGCATTATATAACCTGATAGAAGCATTACCATGGTCGATTAAAGCTCTATGACGAGTTTATAATATGCAATGGGTGCTTTGATTATGATACTCAAGATGTTTCTCATAATGGGAACGATCCTGATTGTCGGTTTTGTTTGTGCAATCTGGGGTCTCCGATTGTCAGCCGTGCAGGCAAGTCGTCACGGAGGAAAGCTATTGAACCGGTCAGAGTTTCCTATATAATTCATTGGATTTTTATTAGATGATTATTAATTACATTACAGGAGGTTCTAATGAAACAAAAATTCAATATCAGTCTGTTGTTGCTTTCAGGATTATTCATCCTGGCATGTTCAAGCGCACCCTCGACGGTTCAGTCGACCGGCAATATGGCACTTGATGGACTTAACTCCATGCTGTCAAGAGTACCGGTAGATGGGTATCCTTCCGGAGAAGCGATGACCAAAAAGGACTGGAATGGAATGATCAAGGCTGCCATTCCCGTGGTCAGGGAAGTGCTTCCACAAGTTCCGCAGGGCTACAATCTCTAGGTCACCGGGCATACCGACGGGGTCGCCGGAGTCACTTCCGGTTATAATTATAACCTGAGTAACCAAAGGGCCTACGGTGTATGGAGCGAGCTTCGGAAAAGAGGAATCACTGACGGAAAGCTCACGTACCGCGGGGCTGCGGGGACCCTTAAAAATAAAGGCTGTGAGATGAACGATGACTGTCAGCGCAGGGTTACTTTCAGGGTGGTGCCCCGGTAACGCGTAAAAACGATCGGGGCTGCCGGGTACAGAGCGGCCCCGATCGGTCATTTCAGTTCAATCATAATATTGGGAGGTCCATGATGGCAAGCTTGAAAACAATTGAAGGAATCGGTCCGAAATACGCTCAAATGCTTCGAAAGGCGGGACTGCGTTCTACCGGCCAGCTCCTGAAAAAAGGCTCTACTCCAGTGGGGAGAAAACAGATAGCGAAAGCTTCCGGTATCAGTGAAAAGCTCATACTTGAGTGGACAAATCACGCCGACCTCTTCAGGATCAAGGGTGTGGGTGAAGAATACGCGGACCTGCTTGAAGAATCCGGGGTCGATACCGTTGTGGAGCTCGCCAAACGAAAGTCTGATAACCTTCTGGACGCCATGTGTAAAACCAACGATAAGAAAAAGCTTGTCCGTAAGGTCCCCGCTATCTCCATGGTGGAACGGTGGATCAGTCAGGCTAAAAAGCTGGATCGTATTATAAAGCATTGATTAGTATCTCCCTGTGCTTTATTAGCAGCAGAATAAAATTATTACAGGAGGAGTCAATGGAAACGTGGTTACCGTGGATCATTCAGCTAATAAGCGGTGCGGCAGGCGGGGTTGGCGCAGGACAGGTGCTCAAGAATCAGTCTCTGGGCAAGGTCGGTGATGCCATTTCCGGCGTTGTCGGCGGCGGATTGGGCGGTATAATTCTTAATATGCTAATCGGCCTTCAGTCGGGCGGAGCAGCGATGGACCCCGCCACGATCGGCGCTGATGTTGCTGGAGGCGGTTTGGGCGGTGCGGTTGTAATGCTTATCGTCAGCGTTATAAAGAAGGCTCTCGGTAAATAATCGACGCTAACGCAATGACTGCAAAATAAAAAAGCGCGGGTATGATCCTCGCTTATTTGTTTTATTAAACCGAAATTTTTCAGTACGAATACCGGATTTTTTAATCACAGATTGCAGCATTGTCATGAGGTCATAGCATATACTGGTGAGAAATTTTAAGGCCCCTGTCCAGTATTATTCCTGTTGACAGGGGCGGAATTGAGCTCTGATAATACTCATTGTGTCACCCTGGAACTTTGCCGGAGAGGTAGCACAATCCTGTATTTTTAATAATGATCCGCTCTGGCGAGCGGATCATTTAAATATCTAGTAAAGTGCTGCCTCTTCACAAAAGGCGAACGGGACACAACGGGCCTTATCGGCAGCAAGTATGAGATCAAATCGATATTTTAAACAAAAAAATGGACAGCGCTATTCCCCGAACCGGCGGAGGAATCGCCCCTCTGCTTCCGCGTTTCCGATGAGGATAAGCTCGTTTTCCCGGTCCATGGGCAGGTGAGGATCGGGATTAATAACCATCCCCGAGGGGTTTTTCACTGCCACTACTGTGCACCCGGTGGACTGTCGTATGTTGGATTCCACAAGGCTTTTACCCTCAAGCCCGGGAGGGACCCTCATCCGAAAGATGTCCAGCCCCTCAGCCAGCATCACTATGTCGGAGCTCTCGAGGTAGTTGTAAATGGTATTGGCCCCGAGGGAGGCGTTGGACATCACGAAATCCGCCCCTGCCCGGTGGAGCGTAGAGACGTTCCGGTCCGCATCGGCACGGCTTATGATCTGCATGTCGGGCCGCAGGCTCCGGCAGTATTTAGTCAGGTAGATATTCGTTGCGTCGTCGTGGGTGGTGAGAATGGCCGCCGGCGCCCGGTCAATGCCGGCTTTTTTCAGGGTATCGATATCGGCTGCGTTTCCCTCCACGAAATCCCTTCCCGGGCGGCCCGTTAAAGGGTTCTTGTCGATCATCACATAATCGATCTTACGATCCTTCAATGACGACGCCACGGAGTACCCCACCCGCCCGGCCCCGATGATGATGACCGGGTCCGCCGATACCTGGTAAATGCACATCAGCTCCTCGTAGCGCATCATCTGCTTCTCGGAGCCGGCGATGACCAGGACGGTGGTCGGTGTTATGATCGTGTCGGGCTCCGGAACGGAGAACTTGCCGCGGTCCCAGATTCCCACTGCGGCCACGCCGATAACCTCCCGGAGGCGGCTCTCCCGGAGGCTTTTCCCCACCAGGGGAGTTCCCATTACCGGCGTTTCGGCGATAACCAGGTCGTCGAACCTTCCGATGGCGTTTGCTCGCCGATCCCCACCGATGGTTCTCCGGGCAAGGGAGCGGCCCAGCATGTCGGAAAGCTGGAGCACCAGGGTCGCTCCGGCCATGGTAAGAATGTCCACGGATTCCGGCGAATCGGCGATGCAGATAACAGGGACCTGGTCGTTGACTTCCCTCACGGTGAAGGCCACGTTGGTGTTCACCTCATCGGAGTTGGCCGCAACCACCAGCACGGCGCGACTGGCGCCCATAAGGCGGTATGTTTCCGGGTCATCGATGTCCCCCACGGAGACCCGCAATCCACGGTCGTAAAAATCAAGGGCGCGCTGGATGTCATCAATCACCAGGGTGTAGTCCTTTCC
>JAKJGD010000541.1 GCA_022704585.1 Spirochaetota bacterium
GTATCCCGTCCTTGATCTCTGCCGGTGAACGGTCGCCCCTGCGGCGGAACGATACCTCGAGACGATCAAGGCCGAACATGTCATTTTCCGGGTCCCGCCTGTCCTTCACCGTACCGGCCCGCCATGCGTCGGTAAGGCCGTCGGTATACAGCAATAGCGCATCCCCGACGCCGAGCGTGAATCCGCCGGACGCAGGCGGCTTGAGGCTCTCGGCTATGCCGAGCCAGATACCGTCCGTTTCGACGAGCTCCAGCGAACCGTCTGAGCTCCGGTATATCATGATATGCTGGTGCTGCCCTGAAAAATGGAACGTCCCGCCGGCGAGGCTCGCAATAACCGTTATGGTCATGTACCGGTCCTCGTTCAACCTCTTGATATTTTCCGTGATCACGCGGTTGACGCGGCTCAGCACCACGTCCGGCTCGAGGTTGGGCTTGCCCTCGAGCACGGTATGGATGGCGGTCTGGACCATCATCATGATGAGGCCGGCCGGAACGCCGTGGCCCGAGACGTCCCCGATAACGAGCCAGTCGATCCCCTTCGCGTTGATGACATCGTAATAATCACCGCCTACCTCGTCGGCCGGCCGCATATATGCCGCTATCTCAAGGCCGCTGATGGCCGGCGCGCGCGGTAGCAGGACGGTCTGGATCTTTTTCGCCAGTTCCATCTCGCCCCAGAGCGCCTTCATGGCTCTGAGCAGTTCGGCGGTCCGCTCTTCCACGAGCTGTTCCAGGTTGTCCTTGAGCGTGGACAGGCGGCTGTACATGATGGAGTTGGCCAGCGCGATCGTCGCCGCGGACTTGATCCTGTTGATGAAGCCGACCTCGTACGCGGTGATCTGTCTCAGATTTTGCTTCTCCGGCAGAAGCAGTATCGCCAGCAGCTCGCCCTGGTGGACGAAGGGGACGATATACGTGGCACCGTAGCGGTCGAACAGCTCCAGCAGCCCGTCGCGGACCGGCGTGTAGTCGCCCCGGGACTCGACCATGGCGCGGTCTACCAGGTGCTTCGCACCGACGAACCACGCCGCGATGTCGGGGGCCACCTCGCACTCCCGCATGGCCGTCCGCACCGCATCATCCCCGTCGCGCCTGCACAACAGGAGCTCCGCCGACTTGAAGGAAAGGGTCCGCCGTATCAGCCCCGAGAACTGGGAGCCGAGGTCATCGATCGATTTCAGGGAGGAGATGTTGTCGATGAACGACGACTCAACCCGGTCAAGGTCGTACTTGCGCCGGTTGAAGAGCTGGTCGATCCGGGGCTGGACCTTCCGGAAATAGGCATAATTGCCGACGAACCAGGCCACGGCGGCCAGGAAGAGCGACGGACCGCTCATCATGCCCAGGTACGGCAGGACAAAATAAAACAGGATGATGTTCGGGATGAGGATGAGCGACGACATGGCCGCCCAGATAAATGTTACGTGGAGCACGCTCCGGATGTCCATAAGGCGGTAACTGAGCACGCCGTATCCCAAGAACGCCAGAGGCAGAAACATGAGGTTCCCGAGGGGATACAGGTCAATCCCGTTGATGGCCGGTATATTGGACATGGTGAGCAGGCCTGTCAGGATGAATGACAGCACGATATACTTCAGCTTGAGCCGGATGATCTGGTTCTTCTCGGAACGGATTTTTCTGATGAAAATCAGGATGAAATACGTGAGGCTTATAAAGGAATACAACCCGAAAACCTGGAAGGCTATCCCCCCCTTCGCTATGTAACCCCAGGGATACACATACAGGCCGTTGAAATAATAGTCGGTCAGCGTGGACAGGGAAATGATGAAACTGACCGCGAAGGCCGCCATGACGAGACCCCGGGCCCTGGTGCCGATGATGCGGTGAAAGTAGACAAGGTTTAACGCCGGAAGATACACATAAAAAAAGTGAACGCCCCGCTCGATCCGGAGCAACAGGTCAATCTCTCCCCGGAACAGGTGATGACAGATGAAAACGGGCGCCAGCAGCGACCACCAGATGCAGACCAGGGAAAAAAGCATGTTCTCGCGGGTGATTTTACCCTTGATGACCGACAGCAGGGCAATGATCAGGCTGATAACAAGGGACAGCAGAGGCGGAATTATATATATATTGAATTTGGGGATTATTAATTCCATGATGCTCCATGCCGGCGATCTCCCGCCCCTGAATTCCGGCAGACAAATTCTCTTTTCCAACCGGTTTCTGTCAATCGTTAATCAGTTTTACTGGATCTTCGATGCTTCCGGTTCGCCGGCCGGGCACGC
>JAKJGD010000029.1 GCA_022704585.1 Spirochaetota bacterium
GTTACGACCCGGCAGTACATCATTCAGATCGCCTTCCCGGCTGCCAACGTGGAGGACCAGCTCCCGATGATGCTTACAGCGCTCGTGGGAAACATATCCCTGGTTCCCAACTTCAAGCTGCTGGACATCCGGTTGCCCAAGGCCACGCTGGACCAGTTCAACGGGCCCCGCTTCGGGACCGACGGCTGGTGGAATGCGCTGGGCCTTCAGAAGGGGCGGCCGCTCCTCAACAACATGGTCAAGCCCTGCAGCGGGTATCCGCTTGAGGTGGGCGCCGAGCTCTTCCGCCAGGCTGCCCTGGGCGGCTGCGACGTCATCAAGGACGACGAGCTGATCGCCAACATGCGCTACAACGACGCGGTCGAGCGGGTCAAGCTGTACATGAAGATAGAAAAGGAAGTGTTCGAGGAGACCGGCGAGCACACCCTCTACACCGTGAACATCACCGACCGCCTTCCGCGCATGTTCGACCTGGCGAAACGGTGCATCGACGCGGGCGCCAACGCCATGATGGTCAACTACCTGGCGGTCGGCCCCGAGGCGATGCGCGCCCTGGCCGACGATCCGGCGATCAACGTGCCGATACTCGCCCACATGGACGTGGCCGGCGCCTTTTTCATGTCGCCGTACCAGGGGATATCTTCCCCGATAATTTTCGGCAAGATCGCGCGGCTCTGCGGCGCGGACTCGATCGTGCTTCCGTTCTCAATGGGCGGCAAGGCCATGTACATGCATGAGCGCTTCATGCAGACGACGCGAAACCTGGTCTATCCCATGGGCAACCTGAAGCCGACGATGCCAATGCCGTCCGGCGGCATCACGCCGCAGAACGTACCGGACATCGTAGCTGCCCTTGGCAAGGACATCATGATCGGTTCCGGCGGCGGCATCCACGCCCACCCGATGGGACCGAGGGCGGGCGCCCGCGCTCTGCGCCAGGCCATCGACGCCGCGTGCAAGGGCATCAAGCTCGACGAATACTCCAAGGAGCACGAGGAGCTCGGCAGGGCGCTCGGAACCTGGGGCAAGAAGACGGATTTCAAGATCTAGCAACGAGTATCAGCCATGCCATGAAAAACCCGGCGCGGGAAGAGCGCCGGGTTTTTTTATGCCGGGTTTACGCTGGGGCCGTCGCGGGTCCCCGCTTATTCCAGACGGTTCCAGTCTATTGTTTCTCCGATCGCGGCCGCTTCTTTTTCCATGGAGGCGTCCGTATGGTATTTCAACCCGCCCTCTTCGATCACGACGGCGCCATTTTTCCTTGTGTAGTAGAATGCCTTGTGATGGCTCGCGGCAACGGTTTTTTCCGTGCCGGATTCGCCGGGTTTGAAGCGTATCATGCCGTTGCATACGCATGCGTAGGTTTTGTCCTCGCTCTCTGCCGCAATGTAAAACGCGGTGCCGCGGATGGATGCGGTTACCGTTCGTGTCGTTATGGTGAAATCGCCGAAGGGGAGCTTGTTCCGCAGCAGCGCGCCGAACCCGCCCTTCAGAAGCTCCAGCCTGCCGTCGCCGGACTTGAGGTTGTACACCATGCGCGAGTCGGGGGCGACCATGAGGATGTTTTTATCTGCTACGATTACCTCGCACGAAGAGTTGTTTTTCGTTTCAATCATGTCGCCGGGCTTCACGGATTCGTCCTTTGCCGCCGGGTGGCCGTTCAGCGAGACATCTCCAACAATGAAGGATATCCGTCCAACGAGCGCCTCTCCGGAAGGAGTTCTTTTGCATGCGGCCGGCAGCAACAGGATAGATGACGCGAGAGTGAGCATAAGAAGTTTTTTCATGATGTCCCCCCTTACATTGCCTGAGATTTTATCTGTTGTATCGCCGGCCGGTTGACGGCGCTGCGGCGAGATGGAGAAGTATGAAACAGTTTTGCTGCCTGGTCAATAAAAAAATCTTGCGTACTATGGCTCTGCGGGGTATAGGGTTTATACGAAATAAAGCATGAAAGCGGAGGGAATATGCCAGTAACAGTGACTCCTGTTGAATCTGAAAGACCGGCCCTGGGGCTCGAGGTTTCCTGGGATGGGGGCCAGTACGTGCAGATCATAGCGCAGAAAGGCGTGGTGACCTGCGGTGTGGTGGACATGGCCGTGATGGAGAAGTTCGGAGCGGCAATGGCGTTGACGCGCGGCACGCCCGAGAAGCCCCTCCGGACCGTGGCCGACCTGCTCGCCGCGCGGATCCTCGAGGTGACCTCGGCCGCTGCCGCCCTCGGTGTAAAGGAGGGCATGTCCGGGAAGGAAGCGCTTGCCAGGCTGTGCGGGTAAAACAATTAATAGTGAATAATGAACTATCGTGGTTAAAATTCCGCTCCGCTGAGCGGAATTTTTTTTATGGCGGTGGCGGGTGCTATGTTGCTCTGACCCCGGGATATCATCTAGATGAGAATGGTTACTCTGGCACCTGGAGAGCACCGATAACTATCGGTCAGGAAGCTGGTCGGATATAAAAAAGGACAACTACTCCTGTCTTGTACGCATAATGGCAGCCAGCGTTACAAGCAGAACCGACAGCGCTGCCAGCATGCCCATGCCAGCCGTGATAGAGGTGGCGGATGCCACAACCCCCACGAGCCAGGGCACCACCATGAACCCGATCCCGCTAAAGGTCATCGACATGCCGGTGATGGTAGCTGTTGCGCGGGGATACGCGTTTCCGCCGATCGCGAGAAGGGCGGGGAAGACCCCGGAAAAGGCGAGCCCGGTCCCGACCAGTCCCGCGCCGGCAAGCGCAGGCGTGGGCGAAACCAGGAAGAGCGCGTATGTGCAGCAGGCCAGGAGCGCCAGGAGCGCGAGCAGGTTTTTCTCCCCGATCTTTTTGCCGAGGGCAGCGCACGCGATCCTGCCCAGGGTCATGGCCAGCCAGAAGTTTGCCAGGATGGTGCTGGCCGCCATCTTTTCCATGTCAAGCGACTGTTCCAGGTACAGCACCGACCACGCGTTGATGCCCATCTCGACCCCGACATAGGAGATGGTGGCTGCTGCCAGTAAGATGGTGAAGGGGCTTTTCAGCATGGAGACCGCGCGCTTGAAGTCTATCTGTTCCGCGCCCGTGCCTATCCGTGACGGCACGCCGCCGGTAATGAGCAGCAGGAATGCCAGTGCCGAATACCCCGCTGCGGCGTAATACGGCCCGGCCAGGCCCGTTCCGTGCGAGAGCATCCATCCTGAAACGAGCGGTCCGGCAAGGCCGCCCAGCCCGAAAAAGATGTGAAGCACGTTGAGGGAGGAGACCCTGGTGCCCGGGTGAAGGTCGGACACGAGCGTGTTGGAGGCGATCTCGATAAGCCCGCCCGCGGCCCCGGTGACCGCGTATGCGGCTACCGCGGCGGTGAACGAGGCGGCTGCGGCGAACAGGGCGAGGCCCGCAGCGAGGAGCGCCTGCCCGGCCAGGATCACGGGCCGCAGGCCGGCCCGGTCGGCAAGGTAACCTCCGAAGAGAACGGTCGAGAGGAAGCCGACAGACTGCGCGGTGAAGAGCAGGCCTGCGGAGGCCCCGGTCACGCCGAAGTGCCGCTGGATCTCGCCGAGCGCAGGCCCCGCGAGGGAGATGCAGAGTCCGTAGGAGAGAAGGGAAATGTAGCTTAAGAACGTGATGTAACGGACGCGGCCCCGCGTCATGCCGCGACTATCCATCCGCTCGTCCCTTGCTTTCTTCCATCTTCCTGATGCCGGCCATGATCTCGCCGTACTTTTCCTCCGTGATGGGATAGAAGTAAAGCACGATGGCTCCCAGGATGAAGATGGCGGCCGGCACCGGCCCCAGGAAGAGCCTGATGACGAGCTGCGCGGTGTCGGACTGTGACGCGGCCTTTTCCACGTAGCCGCTCAGGGTCAGAAACCAGCCCATTATGAACACGGACAGCGCCTGTCCGATCTTCAGGGCCCATGTCCAGATTCCGTAGAAGGCTCCTTCGCGCCGCTCCCCGGTTGTGAGATAATCATATTCTATTGCGTCCGGCACGATGGCGTAGGGCATGGCGTAGGTGAAGCCGAAGCCCACGCCCATGACGACCATCATGCCGAGGGTGAAGCTCACGTCCAGCCTGTGGCCGAAGATGAACAGGACCATGCAGATCGCCGCTATGATGACCATGCCGGCGCCGTACACGAATTTTTTCCCGGTTTTTTTCGACAGGAACACGCTCACCGGTATGAAGAGCAGGGCGGTCACGATCAGGATCGGCAGCGCGATCCCGGTCTTCGACTCGTCGCCCATGATGTACTTGAAGTAATAGATGGCGATGCCGCTGACGATGGTGATGGCCATGATGTGCAGCACGTAGGCGAGCAGTATGAACACGTACGGCCTGTTTTTGAAAACCGCAAGGTAGTTTTTCACGAACCCCATCCCTTTCGCCGGCGGGGTATCGGGCTCGCGCACGACAAAGACTGTGGCAAGGGCGGTGATCATCATGACCGCGCCGAAGATGGTCCCCATGACCGAGAACCCGACGTTCTTGTCCGCGAAGAGCGCCACGATGGGAAGCGCCGCGCCGCCGCCCAGGAGCGTGCCCAGGCCGGCGAAACCGAACCGGTACCCGTTCAGGCTTGTGCGTTCGTTGAAGTCCCGGGTCAGCTCCGGCGTGAGGGAGCTGTACGGTATGTTCACGGTCGAGTAGGTCGTGCACAGGATGATGTACACGATGATGGCCCAGGCAAACAGGGCCGTCTGGTTCGAGGCGCTCTCCCATCCGGGTCCTGCGAACATCGCCGGATTGGTAAACATCAGGACCATCGCGATGAAGAGGGGGATCGACCCGATGAACATGTAGGGCCGCCGCCTGCCCCAGCGGGTCCTGGTCCGGTCCGAGGCGTAGCCGATGATCGGATCGTAGAAGGCGTCCCAGATGCGGCCGACCATGAGCGCCGTGCCGGCCAGTCCCGCTATCATGCCCACGGTGTCGGTGAGAAAATTGAGCAGCACGAACGCGGTCGCGGTAAAGAAGAGGTTCCCGCCCAGGTCGCAGACGCCGAAGCCGAGCTTTACTCCTATCGACAGTTTCCCGTTTTGGTCAGCCATGAGCATCCTCCGGTTTGTGGTATCACAGGTGAAACACGCTGCGCAGTTTCAGTCCCTCTTCCGCTTTGCCTTCGGCTTTAAGCTTGCCCTGAATCAGCGCCATCTCGATCCGCTTTTTCTTTAATAGTATCGCTGCCCAGGTCCCGGCCCCCGCCCGGATCACCAGTGCGGGGTTATCCGGGAGCGATCCCTCTTTCAGCTCGGCTGTGCCCCCGCGCACGTACAACCCGAACAGTGTTTCGGCCGCATCGCCTTCGGCGGTCAGATGAAGCCCGATCACGCAGTCCCACCCGGAAGCGGCCTCGGCGTCGTAGCGGGCCATGAGCCCGCGGGTGAGCTCCGCGGCCTGCGGCGCGTAACGGGCCGTGCTCCCGCCGCCCGCCTTTTTCGGGGCCAGGGGGTCGTTCGCGATTTCGCGGCGCCGCATCCTCCACGCGTAGAGCGCGGGGAAGGTGCGCTCCATCTCGTCCGTGTACACGGCGCGGCGCAGGCGCGACGACCGCTGCACCGCTAGATCTATCTTCAGTATCCCGTACGCCTGCGGCCCCGAGAGGAGCGGCTCCTCCCGGCCCCGGATCGCGGCGATGAAGTTTTTCGTTGACCCGATGAAGCCCGCTCCCCAGTCCGAGGGAGGATTGTAATTCTTCCATGACCTGCCGTTGAACAGGCTGAGTGACGGTCCGGCGTTGATGTTCCCTGTACAGCGGCGGACCATGATGATTCCTTTCTCGCCCGTGATCTCGAACCACTCGTCATTGGCGTAGTATTTCGAGGGCACGTTCATGGAGGGGGCGTGGGAGTAGTCGCAGGTCCCGTAGGTGGCGCCGTCGCGGTATTTCCACTGCACCAGGGCCGGGCAGTCGATCACGCCGTCGCGGGAATCGATCCAGGAAGATATCTTCTCGATCTCGCCCATCAGGAACCAGGCGGCCGCGAACAGGTGATGGCCGTGGTCGAAGGTCTGGAAGGGCCTGCCCTCGGCGCGCTCTTTGACGCGCCATTCCCAGGAGGAGGCCGGAATCTTCCACCCGCCGGTCCCGCTTACGAACTTGATGCGCAGGTTTGTCGGCGCGCCTATGGCCCCGTCCCGTATCATGCCGCGGGCCAGAACGAGGGGCGGGTAAAATACATAGTTGTCGGAGACCTTAAAGGTTTTGCCAGTGCCGCTCACGGCCCCGAGCATGCGCGAGGCGCTTTCAAGCGACACGGTCATCGGCTTCTGGAGGGAGATGTGCTTGCCTGCCGCCGCGGCAGCGATCACCTGCTCCTCGTGCGCGAGGTGCGGGGTGAGGATCTCGACCGCATCCACTGCCGGGTCGGCCAGGAGCTCGCGGTAGTCGGTGTAGGCTTTAGCCGCTTTCCACTGCCGCTTCCGCGCTGCCGCGGTGTCCGGGTCCGCATCGCACACGGCGTAGACCCGGGCCTCCCCGGCCGATTTGTACCCGGGATAGTGGAGGTCGGAGATGCGTCCGCAACCGATGAAGCCGACGTTTATCTTTTCCACGGGTTCCCTCCTTGATCTACCGGTCAGAAGGCAAACGAAACATCATATTGTGTATAGGCTATGACAGGGTCGTTGTCCACCATTTTTTATTGGTTATATGCCGGCGGGAGGGGACGGCACATCCGGGTCCCATGCTGCTCCGTGGGGTCGAGGATGCGCATGCAGGGATCATCACTGTCATGCGGTCGCTTAAGGATTCGGGAGAGATGGTCAGGGGCATGCCGGGCATGGGGATAGTAGAGCGGATTGACGGGACCCGTCAAAACCGGATAGTATGTTGACATCGCGGCCGGTATCGGTGAGAATGGGCCGGTTGCGCTGTATACCCCAATCTGATGGAATGTACATGAGCGAGGTGCAATAACATGAAAGCCGAAGATATCAAGCAGATACTTATCGCCGGGGCCGGTACGATGGGCCAGAGCATCGGCCTTTCCTGCGCGGCGCACGGGTATGCCGTGGTGCTGTATGACGTGAAGGAAGATATGCTCGCAAAGGCACAAGAGAGCATGGGGAGAAAGATCGACAAGATGGCGGCAGCAGGGACCATAACGAAAGATGCGGCCGAATCGATGAAGGGGCGGATAACCTCGACCACGGACCTTGCCGCGGCCGGGTCCAACGCGGACCTGGTGAGCGAATCGATACCGGAAGACCCTGTCCTGAAGGGGGACCTGTTCGGCAGGCTGAACGGCGTGTGCCCGGAGCGCGCGATCTTCACCACCAACACCTCGTCTCTCGTGCCGTCGATGTTTGCGGATAAAACCGGCAGGCCCGACCGTTTCCTCGCCCTTCATTTCCACCCGGGGTTCAAGCTGGTGGACGTGATGGGGCACGCGGGCACCTCGCCCGAGGTGGTCGAAACCGTACGCCGCTTCAGCGAGCTGATCGGTCACTCCCCCATTGTGCTGAAAAAGGAGAAGGCCGGGTATGTGTTCAACTCGCTCTTTAATCCATGGCTCCTTGCCGCGCTCAACCTGGTTTCGCGCGACATCGCCTCGCCCGAGGACGTGGACCGCTCCTGGAAAGAGATGACCGCCATGCCGCTCGGGCCCTTCGCTCTCATGGATTATGTCGGACTCGAGACAGTGTGGCGCATAACCGATTTCTGGGCGAAGAAACGGAACGACGAGAGCGCGCAGAAGAGCGCCGATCTCCTGAAGCAGTACGTTGACCGCGGCGAGCTGGGCATGAAGTCCGGGAAGGGTTTCTTCGACTATTCGGGCAGGAAGTAAGGGAATCTCCGCACTTCCAGTTGACCCGTTCCATTTCCCGGATCACTGAATCGGTTAGCGCATATTAATAACATTGGCTATTTACTATTAGCGATTGTTTTCTATATTAGTAACAGGTAGCAAGAAGGCCTGTAAGCCATATGGAAAACAATACGTATGAATGTTAGACTCACGCAACCGGATGCCTCCTCCATAGATGTTGAACGTTCTCCCAAGATGGTTCTCGAGACAAGAGGTGCGCTGTTTTTCTCCGGCATACTCATCGTTATGACGGTGGTTGCGTCCATTTTTCAGTATATCGGCGGGAACGGCATCGCCCATATTCTCCCGACCACGCTCGCATATTCTCTCTGCGTCGCCCTGGGTTTTGCCATATACGCGAAAAAAAGAAAGGGGCAGAACGCCACCCTGCTGTCCTGGCTGGTTGCGTTCCTGCTCACCGTCTTTGCGACCTTTGCCCGCTATAATTATGCGCTGACGTATGACTGGCAATACGCGATCGAAGGGCTTCATATCAGCGCGGTAACGCTGGTCTCGCTCTTCGTTCTCCAGTTCCTCTACCGGAAATCCATTTATCTTGTTTTTTTCGCCATTACGTTCATCAATTGGGTAGCCTTCCTGTACCTGGCGCACCTGAACGGCGTGCCGATGTACATGCAGGGATTGATCGGCGGCGAGGTCATTCACGGGAAGGTCATCCTGCTTCCGCAGGCTTATTTTATAATTGTGATGATTGTCATCGGTTATATCAACTACAAGAACATCCCTGTCATTGAGGATTTCGACGCACGTGCGTCGAAACAGCGCGACAGGATAGCGAAGCAATCGGAACAGCAGAAGGCGATGGCCGGCGAGATCCGGAACAGGATGCAGGAGCTCTTCAGGCTTGTCAGCGGCGAGAACGAAGAGCTTGCGGGATTCAACGCCCGGCTGCAGGGAGAGGTTGCAACGTTCGAGGAAATTTCGGCCACGATCGAGGAGCTCTCCAGTACGGCCGAAAAGATCCACGAGGTTGCCAACGACCAGGTCAATGCCAACGGTGAGATGGCTGCGACCATGGAGGAATTCCTGGCCCTCAAGGAGCAGACGAAGGAAAAGCTCCGTTCGACCCTGACAAACATCAATGACGTCGTGAAGCAGATCGGCGCAAGCAGGAACGTCATTGATGATCTCGAGAATTCGATAGGCGAAATAAAAGACCAGAGCGACAGCATGGCGGCCCTGACCGCCCTGATCGTTGACATCGCGGAGCGGATCAACATGCTTTCGTTGAACGCTACCATCGAGGCGGCGCGGGCCGGGAACCAGGGGCGCGGGTTCGCCGTTGTTGCCGCCGAGATCGGGAAGATGGCCGTCAGGACCGGGGAGAGCGTTAAAATGATCGAAGATACCCTCCACCGGAGCCGGCAGATCACGGAGCACAGCGTCACTACCATCAAGGGAGCCTCGGCCTACGTTAAGGACATCATGGAGCAGATGATCGACAGCACCGAAAAGATCAATTTTTTAAGCGATACCATGGTACTTGAAGAAAAATTCCTGAAACGGATCGACAACCAGATGAAAATTAACGTGCAGCTTTCCCGGGATACCGGCCTCGGCGTCAGGGAGCAGACGATCGCCCTCGAGAACACGAACAGGGCCCTCGATGATCTCAATCATGACGTTGCTTCAATGGCCGAGGGGATCAACAGGATATCGCGGTCGGTGACGGAAATATCCGGCAACGCACGCTCGCTTGTCAGCCGGGCGGCAGAGGTGAAAATTTAAAACGTATTTCCGATATGTGCCGGGCGGGGAAACGATTAAAGCGTGCCGTGCCGTGCGGCAGTGCCTGCCCCGGGGAAGCGCCCGTTTCAATCCAGATACTTATCCAGAATGACTTCCATGCCGCCCCCCTGATCGGAGACCCGGTACTCCAGGACACTCCTGTTGTCGCGTTTCGGGGTTGAAAACTTCACGGTCACCCGTTTTGTCTCATCGTACTTGTTCCCGTGGATGATGGCGTTCCTGATAATCTCTCCCAGGCCGGATGCTATGAGGTCCGTTGTTTCCCTGGCGAGATCGGCACGGGATTTCATTTCCGCGAGTACCTTCTCGACAACCGTTAACTCGAAGTTGACATTGCTGGGGAAGACCCACTCGGACGTATCTCCCGTTTTCTCGTACCTGATGTCGTTTTCGTTGATGATGTACACCAGGTTCTTCCTGTCGATAAGCTGGACCAGCCCGCCAACGAGAAGGGGGTCATGGAGAGCGCCCTTCTGCTGCTCGAGCTCGCCGATGATCTTCTCCTTCTTGTCCTCCACCTGGAATTCGCTGCGGCCCAGCATGGCGACAAAATCATCAACAAGGCCGATGATCCGGGCGCCGATTACGATGTTGCCTCCCGCGAGGCGGGACGGGTAGCCGGACCCGTTGTACCGCTCATGGTGCTGGGCGATGATCAGCTTGACGCCGGTCAGTTCCTTCAGGGACTCGATGATCTCAATGCTTTTCCTCGGATGGTCTTCTATTATCTGCCGCTCCGGGTCCGAGATATGGTTGGGGCTGCTGGCAAGGTCGTCGGGAATCCCCATCATCCCGATGTCGTGGAGCAGGGCGGCGATCCGAATCTCCTCGATAACGTCGGCCGGAATGCCGAGGCGCCGGGCCAGCAACAGCGAGATGCGGGCTACATTCTGCGTAAATTCATAGAGCCTGGTGGAACTCGCAAGCAGGATCGAGGTGATGATGTCGATCGAGCCGGAGAACAGGCTCGCTTTTTCCGACGAGAGGATCTCGATCCTTTTCAACGCCCGGGAGGACCGGTCCGAGAGCAGCATCGCCTGGGATATGGTGAAAATGAAGACGCCGGCACTGGTAACATTGCCGAAGGAGATTATCTGCTCGTGGTAGAGAACGTTAATGATCACGGCGG
>JAKJGD010000542.1 GCA_022704585.1 Spirochaetota bacterium
CCCTGGGCTCCCTGATGCGCACCGGGCTCGCTAAACCGGTCGAGAAAATCCGCGTCCCCATTTTGCTGATACACGCCGACCGCGACAACATTTTCCCGCAGTCGTATGTCGAGGGCATATACAGCCTGCTGACCTGCCCTAAAAAGTACCTGCTCTTCAAAAACACGGAGCACCTGGTCATGACCAATAACGTGGGAGAGGTCGTGCCGCCGGTATCGGCCTGGCTCAGGGAAATAATTCGGTAACGGGTCATCAGTACACTGCCATGTTCAAAGAAAAGATACATACCGGGATCGATATCAACGCCGCTCCCGCGCTGGTCTGGAGCGTGCTGGCCGACCTGGCCCGCTACCCCGAATGGAACCCGATGATCCGCAGCGCCGCAGGCGAGCTGAAGCGCGGGAGCAGGCTCACCCTGCGGTTCAACCCGCCCGGGACAGGGGAAACAGTCTTTTGCCCGAAGCTTATGGTCGTGGACCCGGTGCGCGAGCTGCGCTGGCAGGGCCGGCCGGGATTCCCGCTCCTCTTCGAGAGCGAGCATGTTTTCATCATCGAGCCGGCCGCAGCGGGCGGGTCCCGGCTCACGCACGACATGCTGTTCTACGGGCTGCTGATACCGCTTGCGCGGGCCAGGATCAGGCGGTCGATCGAGGGCCCCTTTGTACTGATGAACAAGGCGCTCAAGGCACAGGCTGAGAAAAGTAATGGACAGTAAAAAAGTGAATAGTTAATAGTTAACAGTGAATAGTGAATGTAAATTTTATTCGCTCCAGTGGAGCGAATAAAATTATCCATAACTGTTCACTATACACTATTCACTGTACACTTAATAGGAATCCATGACATCGCAGAGAAAACGAACGTTTGAAATTTTGCCCGGCGTCTACCGCATAATCCTCCCCCTGCCGGGCGAGAAGCCGGGGCCGATGAACGTCTATCTCTTCACCGGGAAGCCCGTGACGATCCTCGATACCGGGACCCTCAAGTCCGTGCCGGTGCTGAAAAGGGAGCTCGCGGGGCTCGGCATGACTTTCGCGGACATAGAGCAGATCGTCCTTACCCACGGCCACATAGACCACTACGGCGGCGCCGCCAGCATCGTGCGGGAAGCGGGCCCCGGCATCACGGTGGCAGCCCACACAGAGGACCTGACCCTGATCGAGCATGGGATCGAGGTCCCCAAAAGGCAGTTCGCCCGGTATTACCGCCTCATGGGTGCGCCCTTCATCTTCCAGGTGTCCCTGATGGCGGTCCAGTGGATATTCATGTCCATGGCGGAAAAATGCGACGTCACCCGGCATCTCGCCGACGGCGATACCATTGACCTGGGCGGTCACCGCGCGACCGTCATCTCGACCCCCGGGCACACGCGCGGGTCCGTCAGCCTGTATCTTAAAAAAGAAAGCATGGTGTTCCCGGGCGATCACATCCTGGGCCACATCACCCCGAACGCTTTTGTCATGCTCGAGACGGACTTTGTCCTGCCCCGGCGCATGAGCCAGATCGAGTTTTACGAATCGCTCGGGAAGATCGAGAAGCTCGGGCCGCGCATCGCCTACCCGGCGCACGGACAGCCGATTGAAGACGTTCGCGGGGTGATCGGGATGTTCCGTGACCAGTTCCGCCAGCGCCAGGGCAATATCCTGTCGATACTTGCCGGCGGCGAGCACACGGTCTACGAGATCGGGCGCGCGCTCTTCCCGGACATCAGGGGAAAGCGGCTGCCGCTCGAGATATTTCTCATGGTGTCGGAAGTGTACACGCACCTCCAGGTGCTTGAGAAGGAAGGGCGGGTCGCGTCGCGCATGCGGGGGAGCGCCCTTCGCTACCGGTTGTCGTAGCGCCGCATCAGGAGGCCGCCTTCTGCGGCGTCACCGCGGCAAAGTACCGCCCGTTGTCGCCCAGGCACATCTCCCCCATCGCCATCAGGCGGTTCAGGTGGGTCCGCACGATGCTCTTCTCCCAGTAGAGGACGAAGTCCGAGGGATGCTCCGGGTATATGAAGTGCATCTTCGCCAGCTCGTGTATGGTCGAGGGGTTCCTCTTCACGTATCCCAGTATCTTCTCTTCGCGCCGCATGATCCGGTCGCGGTATTCGGCGAGCACGGCCCCTATGTTTTCCTCCACCACCCGCGTGCAATGCCCGGTCACCAGGAGGCGCGGCTTCAGGTCGATGATCCGGTTGATGGAGGCGATGAAGCTTTCGATGCTGGAATCGCTGTCCCCGTACCAGGGCCCGACCGCGG
>JAKJGD010000543.1 GCA_022704585.1 Spirochaetota bacterium
GGCGGTAGAGGGTAACAGGGTTGACGCTTCCCTCGATCTCGTGCTTGTTTGAGAGGACCGCCTGTATGCATTCTCCGCTCATGATGTCATCTTTAAGAAGGCGTACTGTTTCGACGAAGGATGATTCATCGAACTCCTGCGTCCGTTCCAGCCCCGATCCCGGCGTCGCGGCCGAGAAAGACGAGGGGATGATTTCCGCAGCCATCCCGAGAGTGCGCGCCGCTGCCGTGCGGTAAGCAGCAGCAGGATCCGCGCCGGGGAGCATGGAGCAGGCAGCGTAAAGCTTTCCCCGGTGATTGTCGAACACGTAGAATTCATCAGCCTGGAGAAAAGCCATGACGAGGTTTTCCCTGTCTTCACGTATTTTCGTGCGAAGCATGCCCATGTAATTGGCTATATCGTATCCGATGAAGCCGACATATCCGCCGCAGAAGCCGCCCATGGCCGGGCTTTTCGCGGAATTCTCAGCAGAAAGTTGAGATATAAGGTAGTCAATCGGGTTCGATTCAACTATCTGTACGATCCCTTCAGCTGATTCGACAGTCAGCGTTCCGTCACGGAAGGTTATGACGCGCCGGGGGCGGACACCGAAGAAGGTGTATCGGGAAAAGCTCCGGTCCAGATTGGCGCTTTCCAGGAGGAACAGGTGCGGCTCATCAGCGAAATTGCCGAGCAGGCCGATCGGGGTGACCAGGTCGCCAGCGATCTCGCGATAGAGCACGACCCGCCGGTATGTGCGGGCAAGGTCAGAAAATTCATTCAATGACGGGTACAGCATGGTCTTCTCCTGCTAAATCGGTGTAAAAACAAAAAAGTGCGGCATGATACCGCACTTTTCCACAACACGAGCATGGCGCGATACCGCTTACCGGAAGGTATGCATGCCCCACCACCAGATCGTCGTTGCATTGTTTCGCGCCACCGCTTGCATCCCCTGCGTGGAATAAATGTTTCTATGAATAGAAACATAGTTACTATATATAGAAACACCGCAAAACCGTCAAGAATAAAAATGTTAAAAAATCACTTTTTTTCGGGCCCCGGGCGGCAGTCGGAAGGCCGGGCGGAATAGGGACAGGAAGCGCACTGTTCCGGCGAGCAGCCGGATGAGCGGGAGGCGGTAAAAAAGCGGAATACCCGGAACCCGGCGACGACGGAGGCAAGGACCACAATTGTAATGACCAGAATCGTCTGCACCATGGCATATTACCCGATAAGGCGCCCCGACTGCCGGACCAGGAACGCGACAAGCCAGGCAACCGTTGTTGAATACAGGGCCGAGATGACCGGCCACTTCAATGAGCCGGATTCCTTTTTCATGGCCGCCAGAGTGGCCACACAGGGGACATAGAGGAGCATGAAAAGCATGTAGCCGAGAGCGGTCAGGGGATCAAAGACCGGGCGGCCCTCAAGGGGTCCGGATCCGTACCGCTGTTCCTTCAACGCTTTCTCGATGCCTCGGTCGTCTGCCCGATCGCTCCTGTCGGGATGGTAAAGAACGCCCAATGTGCTTACGCTGATCTCCTTCGCGGCAAACCCGGTCAACAGGCTCACACCCATTTTCCAGTCAAAGCCGAGCGGCGAGACAGCCGGCTCGATGAGCCTGCCGGCGTGTCCGATGACCGAACCCTCGAGGCGTAAGCGGTCTCGCTCATGTTCGAGGAGGCGTATCTCTTCTGACATCCTGTCCGCAAGGGAGCTTCGTCCGGTCACGTCTTCCGGACTCAGATTTTGCTGTTCAAGCGCGTATTTATTCGTTACCGCACTGATCCGGGCCTCATGGGCGGCTTCATTTTCGGCACCATACGGGAACCGGCCAAGCGCCCATATCAGGATTGCGGCCACGAGCACAATACCGCCAATTTTTTTCAGATATTCCAGGGCTCTCGACCACATGTGACGCAGGGTGTTTTTCAGCCGGGGAGCGCGGTATGGAGGCAGCTCCATGACGAACGGCGCCTCTTCTGAGCGGAACAGCGTCTTCTTCAATAACAGCGCGGAGAGGACCGCAACAAGGATCCCGGTGATATACAGGAGAAACAGAACGGTGCCCGCGTACGCCGAGAAGAGGGCCCCGATCAGGAGGACGAAGATCGGAAGGCGCGCGCTGCACGACATGAACGGAATGATCATCATGGTAAGGAGGCGGTCTTTCCTGCTCTCGAGGGTACGGGTGGCCATGATCGCGGGAACGTTGCAGCCGAACCCCATGATGAGCGGGATGAACGATTTGCCG
>JAKJGD010000030.1 GCA_022704585.1 Spirochaetota bacterium
CTCCTGTATCTTTGCCACAAGCCGTACCGGATGTATCGGATCCGAAGCGGTTTTCCTCATCCTGAGCTCGTAATCCAGCAGAGAGGCGCCTGCCGATTTCAGCGTATTGGTCCACGCACCGTGGTCATTCTTCTGCACGAGCGGGGTAAGCTGGTTGAGAACCGATGCCGCGTCTCCCACCAGGCCCGCGTCCGCCATCCGGTTCCGGTCGATCTCATGCGGATCGATGTCTATCCTGACAACCTTCACCGTGGGCGGGATGATGTTCCCGGACTGGAGTATCCAGTTGAATCGAAGGCCCGCTGCTATGATAACGTCCGTTTGTCCGATACTGAATATGAGGCCGAGGCTCCCCATGTCCATGACCGAGTTCGGGTGATCATCGGGGAGCTCACCTCTGCCGTAATTCAGGAGCATGAAGGGGATGCCGGACTTTTCGATGAATGTTTTCAACATCTCGGAACTGTTGCTAAATCGCACACCGCTTCCGCCAATGAACAGCGGCTTTTTTGCGTTGTTGATAATATCTGCAGCCGCCTTGAGATCGGCATCATCCGGATGCACGGTGTATTTCCGAGCGGTACGCTTCGGCATTGGTGCAAGCGATTCTTCTATTTTCACGCCGAGGATATCGGGTGGTAGTTCGAGGAACACGGGACCGGGACGGCCCTCAACCGCGTGGCGGAAGGCGATGGATAGATATTCAGGAATACGCTTGATATCGTAACAGGTGGCGGCCCACTTGGCAATCGGGTGGACAATGTCCATCTGTTTGATTTCCTGCAGCGCACCCTTCAGGTCATCGCGGATCGGGTGCCTGCCGCACAATACCACGAGCGGCGCATTATCGAGATAGGCATTTGCAATTCCGGTCAGCCCGTTAGCAAACCCCGGACCTGCCGTGAGAAAGCACACCCCCGGCTTCCCGGTATAGACCGACCATGCATGCGCCATCATGGCCGCTGCCTGCTCGTGCCGCACATCAATAGTGCGTATGTTATACTCAGTAAAGCCGTCAAGGATCGCCTCAATGTGCCCCCCGGAAATCCCGAATACAGTATCAACATGTTCCACTTCTTTAAGATATTTGCCTACAAGATGCCCGCCATTTATCAGTGCCATTATTCCACCTCCGCGATGTTATTCTAACAGTTTCTTGAAAAACTCCATTCATGTATCGCTTTGCAGTTTGGTGTTTTTTTGCAAACTGCTAATTATTCAAGTATTTCAAAAAATCGATGCCCTGTTTACATCACCAGTTTCACGCCGTCGTTGAACCACTGGGCGAAAAACGCCATACCGTCGAGCTTCATCGTTCCGGCAGCCGCGGCCTTGAACTGCTCCTCGTCGCTCTGAGAGGCCATCACCCTGAATCCGGTTTTTGCATCTGACCAGATGATGGCCGCATCATGGGGATGGTTCGCGCCGCTCCTGGATTTAACCGTCCCATTGTCAAAAATAAAGACCCTTCCACGCTTTTCATCCGCCGTCTTGATCATGATCGCAACATGATGAATAGAACCGATATAATTCCGATATGCCGGTTTTCTCTTTACAGCCCATTTAAGCATACGGT
This sequence comes from Spirochaetota bacterium, assembly GCA_022704585.1. The sequence continues at coordinate 1,577 of JAKJGD010000030.1, forward strand.
ACAACATATACAGGAGTATCGAGAATCTCATACAAATCTCCTTGATGAAAAGTATCCCGGGCGACCGTTATGCCCTGCCCGTATAGTGCTCCCGCACCCATTCGCGTATTGTATCCATTGAGTCCCGACAGTAACATGAAAATAGTTTCAGGCCTGTTGTGAGGAATGCCGCGCGATGTCATTGCAATGCCGAACATGATTGCGGCGTTGAATATATAGAACAGGACGCCGAGCACCTTCCTCTTACGCATTTGAGCGCAAGTTCCAGAGCCTGCAGGATGCAGAGGCCTACACCGAAAATGGTTATTTCTATGCCGATCTGTACGAACATGTTATGTTCAGCCCGCCGGTTTTCTCAATCGTTGTATCTTGTGCACATGCAATGACGACAAGCGTCATGTGGAGTTCAAATCGAGGAACCTTGTACCACGGGCTGCCGGTAATTGCAATACCAAATTTAGTGTACCGGCACAGCGGACCACGGCATCATCACAGCGGCCCGTTCCGGCAGATCATGTGAGATGCGGTTGCATTTCCGGATGAAAGAGCCTGCTTCGTTGCGTCCCGGTACCGACCGGCGATTCCGGTTTAAATGGTATGATTATTCGACCCTTCCGACTGGCATGCAATAAAATATTTTTTTGGATTGCAAATCATAGATCTCCATGCCGAAATCCCCAGATATTTTTTTGCCCTTGATATATGACGCCAGTGCAGGATATGCCTTTGAAGGCCCCATCATATACGAAAGGAACGACTTAAGAGGGAACTCCCCGACAGCGCAGGAGGTTTTCTCGAACTCTTTTATAAATAACCCTGATTCCAACGCACCGATTTTTGCCATATCTCCCTTTTCAATAATGAACCCGCATTCGCTTCGTAATTCTTCTTCTTTGACTTTATCCGGGTCGTCATAATACAGGCCTACGGCTTTCAGCTTCTTTGTGTCCATGTTTTTTTTCAGTGCTGCCTCAACCTCATTAAACACGGCGCCCGTCTTATAATAACTGCCAGCATGCTTCTTTAAAATCATTGTAAATGGGCCCATCTCCTTTTCCGTTATGGTCACGGAATAAAATAGACCGCTATAGGCAATGAAAGCAAACAACGCCGCTACCAGCACTCCAGTGATAATCAATGCTTTTTTCATAGTATGTCACCTCCACGTTAATACCACACACATGTATGGTATTAACGGCAGGCTGTCAATCCTTTTTTACAGTCCCATGAAACGCGATACGATGAGTTTCATTATCTCCGAGGTACCTGCATAAATTGTCTGGATGCGGGCATCCACGAAAAAGCGGGACACCAGGTAGTCCGTACAATACCCGTACCCGCCGTGCAGCTGCAGGCATCGGTCGGCAACGTGCATGGCCATCTCGCATACCCAGTACTTGGCCATGCAGGTCTCCTTCGTCACGTCTTTCCCGGCCATGTGGTTATTAATGAGATTGTCCACGAAACAACGGCCGGCTGTCACCTGCGATGCCAGTTCGGCAAGCAGAAATTGGGTGTTCTGGAACCTTGACAGCGGCTTCCCGAAAAGCTTCCGCTCTTTCACGTAATCTACGGTCACTTCCAGTCCGCGTTCAGCAGCTGCCTGAGAACCGAGCGCATATACGAGCCGTTCCTGTTGGAGCTTCTGCATGAGGTAAATAAAGCCCTGTCCCTCCACACCGAGCAGGTTCCCGGCAGGCACGCGGCAGTCGTCGAAAAAGAGCTCGGCCGTGTCCTGGGCTTTGAGCCCGATCTTCTTTATGAGCTCGCCCCTCGTGAACCCCGGCGTGTTCCGCTCCACCAGGAAGAGGCTCATGGCCTGCGCCGGCGGCGTATCCTTCCCGCCCGTGCGCGCAGCAACCACGACAAGGTCCGAAAGGTGTCCGTTTGATATGAACGTCTTCTGCCCGTTAAGGATCCACGAGTCGCCATCTCGCTTTGCCGTGGTCCTGATTGACGCGAGGTCAGAGCCTGCTTCAGGCTCGGTCATGGCAACCGCCAGGATCGTATCGCCGGTTATCGCACCGGGCAGCCATTTCTTCTTCTGCTCATCGGTCCCGAACGAATAGATATAAGGAGCGACGATGTCGTTGTGCAGGGGAACGAACACGCCGCTGGCCCCGAATCGCGCCAGCTCTTCCGTGATAATGACCGAATATAGCCAGTCGGCCCCGGCCCCGCCGTACTCCTCCGGCGCCCAGGGTACCAGGAAGCCGTTATCGCCGAACTTTTTCCAGAGCTCGCGCGGCACGATCCCATCAGCTTCCCATTGTGGGTATTTGTCCCCTATCTCCTTCGCGAGAAAACGCCTGAAGGTGTCCCTGAATATCTGGTGTCCTTCTGTGAATGCTACGGTTCTGTCCATGGCATACTCCTTCTGCAAAAAGCACGATCCCGCTCCCGAGCCGGCATTCGTACTTGTTCCTACTTGTAAAATTTCTTCCCTTTCTCGGCCATGTCCCTGAGCATGCGCGCCGGCATGAATCGCTTCCCGAATTTTTGAGTAAGCGATTCCATAATCCTGACGATTTCGGCCGCACCCACGCCGTCAACATAACGGAACGGTCCTCCCCTGAACGGCGGGAACCCGAGCCCGAGGATAGCGCCCATATCACCGTCACGAGGTGACGAGATGATGCCTTCCTCAAGACAGGTGACCGCCTCGTTCACCATCATAAGGCTGATCCTGTGCTGGGTTTCCTCCACGTTTATCGGTGCCCGCGGCTTGTCCCCGAACAGGGAATAGACCTCGGTGTTGACCGGTTTTTTACCCTTCCTTTTCGGAACATCGTACCGGTAGAGCCCCTTCTTGCTTTTCCGGCCCAGAATCCCCTTTTCTGCAAGCACCGAAAAATTCATGGGAGCAATGATCCCGCGCTGCTCGAAAATCGGACGAACCTCCTCGATCACATGGATACCCACGTCAATGCCCACTTCGTCGAGCAGCGTCATGGGGCCCACCGGGTAGCCAAACTGCTGCATGGCCCGGTCAACGTCCGGGAACTCGCCTCCTTCCGCCACCACCCAGCTGCTTTCGAGCAGGAGGGGCGCAAGTATGCGCGTGGTATAGAAACCGGGCCCGTCTTTAACGATGATACAGGTCTTGCCCTGCCGTATGCCGAGCTCGAGCGCGGTTGCTGTTACCCAGGGCGCTGTTTTACCGGTCGTTATTATCTCCAGCAGGGGCATGCGCGGTACCGGTGAAAAGTAGTGCATGCCGATCACATTCTGCGGTCGTCGGCTCCCCTTTGCTATCGACGTGATCGGCAGAGCGGAGGTATTTGACGCAACAATGGTACGGTCATCGGTTGCTTCCTCAACGTCTTTCACTATCTTTCGCTTGAGATTGATGTCCTCGAACACAGCCTCGATCACTACCTCGGTCCCCCTGAATCGCGAATAATCGTCGCAGGGGACGAGCTTGCCGTACATCGTATCTCCGTCGAATTTCCTGATGGCCCCTGACTTAACCTGTCTGGCTATTCCCTTCCACACATCTTTCATGCCGCGAGCGGCGGCGTCAACGCTCATGTCCTTCATTAAAATCGTGTCGCACAGGGAAGCGGACACTGAAGCGATCCCGCTTCCCATGAGCCCGGTACCGATAACCGCAAGCTTTTTCACATCCCGCGCCTTGCTCTTGTACGGGTTTTTCTTTAATTCGGTAATGCCGAAGAAAAGCCGCATGAGCGATTTCGCCTCCGGTGACATTACAAGTTTTACGAAGCGGTCTATGTCCTTCTCAAGCCCCTTCTTCATCCCCTTTTTATAACCGAACTCCACAGAATCGATGATCTCCAGCGGTGCCGGGTAGAGCCCCCGCGTCTGCCGCATTACCATCTGACGCGCCTGTTTAAATACGATCCCCCGTCCGAGGAATGACTCAAGAAACGCGTCCACAATGGAACGCTTCCTTTTCCGCCTGAAGCCCTTTTTGGACAGTTCCCGAACCTTCTGGGCGCCGATATCCCGGAGCCCATACGGCACAACAATTTCGTCGATAAGGCCCAGCTTTCTCGCTTTGCGGACCCGCACGTTTTTTCCTGCCAGCATAAGCGGCAGCGCCTGCCTGAGGCCGATGAGCCGCGGCAGCCGCTGTGTCCCGCCCCCTGCCGGCAGGAGCCCCAGCATTACCTCGGGTAATCCCATTACCGTACTGGTCGAATCGGCCGCTATCCGGTAGTCAGAAGCAAGGGCCAGCTCGAGTCCGCCGCCCAGGCAGTTGCCATGGATACAGCAGACCACGGGTACCGGCAAGTCGTCAATCAGGTTGATGATCCGGTGCGCCTTCGAGATATACGCCCTGATTTCATGGTCGTTCTTCATTGCCACCACTTCATCCACGTCGGCGCCCACAACGAAGTTATCCTCCTTGCCGCTCACGATGACCAGGCCGATGATATCATCCATCTTCATGGTACTCAAGAAACCGGCAATTTCGTCCAGAAGTGCGCTCGACACCTTGTTTACTTTTGAACCCTGATAATCGATCGTTACGATTGCCACCTTGTCTTTGGTCATATCCACATGAATGTTTTTCATAATCAGCACCTCTCCCGGTTATATCCGTGCGTTTTCTACGATTAATGCCCCGCCAACGGCACCTGCAGCGCAACCGGCAATGACCCCGTATTTCTGGCCAGATTCAACAAGACGGTTGCAGCAGGTGGTAAGGAGCCGTGCTCCAGTCGCCCCAAAGGGATGCCCCAGGGAGAGCGATCCGCCGTAGATGTTCAACTTGTTCATATCTACCTTGCCAGCCCTTCCCGGCAGTCCCAGTTTCTCCCGACCGAATTTGTCCGACTCAAGGCATTGTATTACCCCCAGCATCTGCGCGGCAAATGCCTCGTGAATCTCGATGACGCCCAGGTCGGAGAGCTTCAGCCCCGCCTTTTTCAGAGAGAGTGGTATGGCGAACGCGGGTCCCAGAAGGAGCTCTTCCCACAGGTCCTGTCCGGTGAATGCATGGGATCGTATATAGCCTTTGGGTTTAAGCCCCAGCGCCTTAGCCTTTTTCTCGCTCATAAGCAGAGCGACCGCGGCCCCGTCGGTCAGGAAGGAGGAATTGGCCGCGGTAACGGTACCATACCTCTTGTCGAACGCTCCCCGGAGCCTGGAGAGTCGTTCAACAGATGCGTCTTCGCGCGGCCCGTTGTCCATGGCGATTGCCTTACCCTGTCCCGGCGCCACCACTGGCACCATTTCATCATGAATCTTCCCGGATTTCAATGCAACCGCAGCCCTCTGGTGCGAGAGGGCAGCATACCGGTCCTGGTCTTCGCGTGAAATGCCAAGGCGCCGTGCGAGCCGATCAGCATTCTGACCCATGATAAGCCCGGTCGAGAATTCACCCAGGGCCGGCTTTTCAGGAGTAATGAAATCAGCCAGCTTCATTTTTCTGAGTAGCTTTATCTTTCCGCCGATGGTCTTGGGTCTTTTAAACATGGTCAGATCGAGGATGAATCGACGGTATGCCTTCGATATTTTAATGGCCGGATCGGAAAAAGTCTCCACCCCTCCGACAATCACGGCATCAGCGTCGCCGCACAGAATCATATTTGCCCCGTTGACAATTGCCGCTCCGGCCGAGATACAGGCAACTGTATTGGTATGGGCCGGTATGGTATAGGGCAGTCCGGCCCCGAGCATGCTTTCACGGGCAACATTGGTCGTGGTAATGTCAGCCGCGACAGTACCCATGATAACATGACCAATGACATCCACCGGCATTGCGATCTTGGATACAAGCCCCTTGATCGCATATCTTCCCAGCTCCCAACCCATCATGTCGTAATAGCCGGTCCCGGACCGCTGAAATGGCGTTCTGCAACCGTCTATTATGGCAATGCGTGCGCCTTTCTTATACATGGCTGTCATCCCCCTTGTCAGATCATTGTTTGGTATCGTTTCATCGGGAAAAAGATAAAATATATTTGACTTATTGTATTACATAAAATATATTATTGTCATACAATAAGTCAATAAAAAATTAATTGTTTTTGAGCTTTTGTAAACCGGGATTTTTCTTAAAAAAATCATAAAACTTAATTTATCGTTGCTTCGGTAACGAGGTGTTTATCATAGTGTTACCCAGCATGAGTGATTGCTCCAGGAAGTTATCATGGCACATGAAAAAGATAAAAATATGGATCTGTATCGTATAACCAAGTCTCCCGACATACCGAACCTGGTGGCAAATCAGATTATTGACAGAATCGTATCCGGTAATCTCCAACCGGGCGACAAGCTCCCGTCCGAGCACGATATGACCAGAAAGTTCGGCATTAGCAGGATCTCCCTGCGTGAGGCCATGAAATTGCTAGAAGCGAAGGGATATATCGAATCTCATGGAAGAAAAGGAAAATTCGTCAAACTGTCAGGCGGTCCCGCTCTAGAATCCACAATCGAAGGGATGATTTCGGTTAATCATGAAAAGATTTGGGAACTCCTCTCGGTCCGGCGCATCATTGATTCAGAGGCAGCGAGGATGGCGGCTCTCCGGGGGACAAAACCTCAAATTGCCAATCTTAAAAAATTCAAAACTGATGCTGAGCGTATCGGCATACAGAACCTGATCAACACAAAAGAAGGGGGCAAGCTGTACGCCCGGTTTTACAACGACCTTGCTGATGCCACGAATAACACAATTTTCGCTCATCTCATGAAGTCTATATCATCACTCCTGAAGGGTGCCCTTCCCTACAGCAGGCAGAAGCTGATGGCAGTACCCGATTCGTCAGACATGTTTTACACGCAGCACATGAAGATCCTGAACGCCATCGAAAAAGGGGACACCGACGGTGCAAAAGCTTCGGTGATCGAGCATATTGACTGGCTCGAAAAGACCCTGAAAAAAATTTTAAAATAACACACACCATCCATGGCAGGCCATCTCTTTCCCCGCATGTACCGGATAAGGCAGAAATTCGATCTTCCCGCGGTCAACGACATTCCAGCCGCCGTACGTGATGAGATTGAAAGACTCGGCCTTTCTTCGGACATTAAAAAGGGCGACACGGTCGCCGTTACAGCTGGCAGCAGGAACATTACCGAAATAGTCACAATTCTGAGAACGGTAATCGGGGTTCTTGCCGATTTGGGCGCCACCCCTTTCGTCATTCCTGCTATGGGCAGCCATGGGGGTGGTACGGCAGAAGGACAGGTTGAGCTGCTGCGCAGGTATGGGATCACAGAAGAGTCTGTCGGATGCCCGGTGTGCTCATCCATGGAAACCGTGAATCTCGGTATCACTGATTTGGGATTCCCGGTGCTCATTGACAGGATCGCTTACGAAGCAGACCATATTGTCGTCCTTAACCGGGTAAAGCCCCATACCCGCTTTACGGCTCCGGTCGAAAGCGGCCTTGTAAAAATGTGTCTCATAGGCCTCGGGAAAGCAGAGGGTGCTCGCATTTACCATCGTGCTATCGAGCGTTTCGGCTGGCGTGATGTATACGGCCAGTCGTTCAGGATCCTGTCAGAAAAGACGCGTCTCCTCTTCGGCCTAGCACTTATCGAAAACGCCCATAAAAAAATCGGCTCTATTGCCGCGCTCCGGCCAGACCGCTTCCTCATCGATGAGCCGCTCCTGCTCAGCAGTGCACGCAGCATGATGGCCGGTATTCCTGTTGCCGAAATCGACCTGCTCGTTGTGGACGAGATGGGGAAGGACATTAGTGGCACCGGTATGGACACCAATGTCACGGGCCGCAAGGATGGGCACTCGTCGATAGCCCGCTGCATATTCGTAAGGGACCTTTCCGCTAAAGCTGGAGGAAACTCTCTGGGGATTGGCCTTTCCGACTTCACCACGAAACGCCTGGTTGACAAGATCGATCATCATGCCATGTATCTCAACGCCCGCACCGCGTATCGTACCGACGCCTGCAAGATACCGATGACCTTTGAATCGGACATTGAGGCAATCGAGGCATCCGCTTTCATGTGCGGTATTGTCGATCCCGCCCAGTTCAGGGTCGTGTGGATACGGAACACCCTGGAACTGGATACATTCCATGTTTCCGAAGCCTGCATACATGATGTCAAGAAGAACCGCTCGCTTGCCATTGAGACAGGACCGATCGATATCTTTACCGATCCGGACAATAATCTGCTTACTCCACATCTTTATTAATATCGCGGGCCCGGGTATATTCATCTGAATGATTCAAATATAAAAATTCTTCTTGCCTTTATAAACCGCCCGGAATATTAATCCCTTCATCAAGAAAGAGGTTTTCATGGGTCTAACCTATAAAGATTCCGGCGTCGATGTTGACGGCGGCAACAGTTTTGTCAAGCGCATCGCACCCATTGTCCGCGCCACCTTCTCCGAACGGGTTATCACCGACATCGGCGGCTTCGGTGCCCTGTTCTCCGCCGCGTTTCCCGAATATGAGGAGCCGGTCCTTGTTTCCGGTACAGACGGCGTGGGTACTAAACTGAAGATCGCCCAGTTGACAGGCCGCCATGATACCATCGGGATAGACGCGGTTGCCATGTGCGTGAATGATATCGTCGTATCCGGGGCCCGGCCGCTCTTCTTCCTTGACTACATCGCCTGCGGCAGGCTCGTTGAGGATGTTATGGTGGACATCGTTCGGGGGCTCGCCGAAGGATGCCGCCAGTCTGACTGCAGCCTTGTGGGCGGCGAAACGGCCGAGCATCCAAATGTGATGGAGCCGAATGATTACGATATTGCCGGCTTCTCCGTGGGAATAGTTGACCGGAAAAAAATCATAAATGGCGCGTGCATTGCTCCGGGCGATCTCGTCATCGGCTTGCCGTCTTCAGGCCTTCATTCCAACGGGTTTTCACTGGTGCGGAAGCTTTTTTTCGATATAAAAAAATTCGGTGTTGATAAAAAGCTTGAGGACCTGGACAGACCGCTTGGCGAAGCGCTTCTCGTACCGACTGTGATTTACACCCGGAGCATTCTTGCCTGCCTCGCGTCCGGCATTGACATCAAGGGACTGGTCCACATAACCGGTGGCGGTTTTTATGAAAATATTCCACGGGTGCTTCCGGA
>JAKJGD010000544.1 GCA_022704585.1 Spirochaetota bacterium
GGCGCGGCTCTGGATCTCCGCGGCAATCTCCAGATCCTTCTCGAGGCGCTCGCGCTCGTAGCTCTTTTTCTGGAGAAGGACGTTTTCGTAGGTCTCCGCCACCTGGTTGGCCACGGTGGAAAGCACCCGCAGGTCGAAAGAGTCGAAGACGTCCCCCCGGTGCTTGTCCGTCACATTCAGGACGCCGATGACCCTGTCACGGAGCTTCATGGGGACGCAGATGAACGACTTCGACCCGTAGCTTCTCGTGTTCAATCCGTGTCCCGTTTTCCCCATGTCCTCGTCTACGTTATAAACCAGGAGCGGGTCGCCGGTCCGGATCACGTTGTACATAAGGCTGTTTTCGAGGTCGATGATGAAGCCGTCGCCTTTCGTCGAGACGAAGTATTCCACGTTTTTCCCCGTCTCGTCGAGTATCACGAAGGAACAGCGCCCGGCCCTGATGACCTTGTTTACGGCGTGGAGGATCCGGTCCAGGAATTCCCGGATGTCGAGGGTGAAGTAGATCGACTGGGATATTTCATAGATGCAGGTAAGCTCGTCCACGCGGTTTTTCAGGTTCGCCATGAGCTCCCTGTTGTTGATGGAAATCGCCGCCGCGTCGGCGATGTAATCGAGCATGGCGAGGTCGTTGTCCCCGAAGCCTCCGGGGCGGGTCGAGTTCACCGCTTCGAGCACGCCGATGAGCCTGTCCTTTACCTTCACCGGCACGGCGATGAGGCTCCGCGTGCTGAAGCCGCTGGCGGCGTCGATATCGTCGCAGAAGCGCTCGTCGCGCGATACGTCGTTCACGATGACCCACTCGCCGGTTTTCGCCACGTGGCCGGCGATGCCCTGCCCCAGCCTGAGGCGCTTTCCCCTGATGACCTCCCCCTTGTCGCTCAGGACTATATCGAAGATGAGCTCCTCTGTTTCCGGGTCCAGGAGGAGGAGGGAGGCGCCCTCGGCGGCCAGAAGCTCGTTGGCGGAATCGATGATCGTCGTGATCAGGTGCTGGAAGCTGATCGACGAGTTGATCTTGTTCATTATGTCAATAAGTTTCTTGTACTGTATCATGATGACGGGCATTTACATTATATGGTATTTGCAACCCGATCGGAAAAGGTCCGTATGATGTATGGGCCTAGCAGGTTAAAGCAATCATGGAAAATTATGCCGGATTGTGCAAGAACAAAAAGGACGGGACAGATGCTTTAAAATTTAAATCGTTCTCACATCCCCTGGCCCGGGCAGGTCAAAGGGAGGCCGGAGGAGGCGGACGCCCCCGGATTATTATATTTGACTTTTTTGCAAAAATCCCGCAGAGTATCTCCATGTATATTTTGTAAACGGCAGGTGCCACCTTGTCTGAAAAAAAGGAGAATATCCTCACGAGCGATCCCGGCTATTCCTATTTCGAGAAAGCGCCGGAGATAAACGCGGACGAATTCCAGAAAGTGATTGATTCACGGAGGTCGGTGAGGGTGTTCGACGGCTCCCCCATTCCCGAGGAGGTGGTGGACCGCTGCCTGTCAAATGCTCTCCTGGCGCCCAATTCCTCCAACCTGCAGCCATGGGAATTTTACTGGGTACGGAGCGAGGACAAGCGGAAGGCCCTGGTCCGCGCCTGCTTCTCGCAGATCGCTGCGAAAAGGGCGGCCGAGCTCATCGTCGTGGTCGCGCGCACGAAGACGTGGAAGGCGCACGCCAGGGAGATGCATGACCTGTTCGTGAAGCTTGGAAAGGGCGTGCCGAAGTCGGCGCTCACGTACTACGGAAGGCTCGCGCCGGCCGCGTATGCGCAGGGGCCCCTCGGGCTGTTCGGCCTGCTCAAACGGATCATCTACGCGGTCCGGGGCCTGACCGGCCCGACCCTGCGTGAGCCTGTCACCCGCGCCCAGCTCAGGACCTGGGCGGTGAAGACGACCGCGCTGGCCGCCGAGAACATCATGCTGTCGTTCCGCGCGCTCGGTTACGACTCCTGCCCGATGGAGGGGTACGACTCGAAGCGCATCAGGAAACTGCTCGGTCTCGCGCGCGATGCCGCGGTCGTCATGGTAATAGCGGCGGGCCGGCGCGCCCCGGGCGGCATTTACGGGCCCCGTATCCGCTACGACCCTGCGCGTTTCATAAAGAAGGTATGACCGTTTTCCGCCTGATACGCCATGAAAGGGATCACTCGAAAAATACTACGGACCGCCGCCTGCACACTGCCGCTCCTGCTGGCTGCTGCCTGCGCC
>JAKJGD010000545.1 GCA_022704585.1 Spirochaetota bacterium
AGGTGGAATATCTCGAGCTCGCGGTCCGAAAGGATCTCGGCCAGGGACCCGGTCGGGGTTTCCCTCCCCTGGAAGAGCCGGTCGATGATCCGCATCGATATATGGCTGCTCAGGTACAATTCGCCCTTCATCACGGTGCGGATTGCCTCGATTATGACCGAGGGGGCTTCCTTCTTGGCGACGTATCCCCGTGCGCCCGCCCGGAGGGCCCGCTCCGCATAGGTGTTCTCGTCGTGCATGGAGAGCACCAGCGTCCTGACGTTCCCGTGCCGCTCCCGGAGCGCCTTGATAAGGTCAAGACCGTTCGCCTCTCCCTCGAGCGTTATGTCCACTATGGCGAGGTCCGGCTCGTTTTGCCTGATCAGGCGGAGAGCTTCCTCGGTGCTGCCTGCTTCACCGATTACTATGAGATCGCGTTCCTTTTCAATAACCTTTTTCATGCCCTGGCGAACCAGCGGGTGGTCGTCGACAATTATTATTTTCAGCTGGTCTGACATATCGGTTCCCCATCTTCCTTACGGGATTCCCGCCGGTCCGGCGATCGGGCTGCCGCATACGGCGGGGGACAGCATAATAATACAAACCGGAAACCGACATGTCAATAGTACAAAACGGTATTTGGGAAATAACGGATTCCGCTATGGCTGCAGATGGGTGTCGATAAATTCCTTCTTGATGGTGACCTGGACGCTGAACCCGCTTCCCGTGTCCCGGGCGGTTACCGTACCCCCGATAATGCCGGCCCGGTACTGCATGATGCGCAGCCCGATACCCTTGCCCCTGCCGGGCCCTTTTGCCGCCCCCTTCCCGTTGTCCCTGATCTCGAGGTGGAGGCATTCGGCATCGTCCCACAGGTGCATGAGGATGGATTTTGCCTTGCCGTGCTTGATGGCGTTGTTTACCGACTCCCGTGCGATAAAATAGAGGTTGGTAACCACGGTGACGTTCTGCACCGGCACGGGGATATCGTTCCGGAGCGTGCAGGTAATACCGAACAGGCTCTCGGTGTCGGCGGACAGCTCGGACAGCGCCTGGGCAACGTCGTAGGACTCGAAGCGCGCGATCCAGAGGCCGCTTGCGATCTTCCTCGCCTGGTCGATCGACTCGGCGATGTTGGCGTTGATCTCGCTGATGTCGTCCAGCTCCGGGTACTCCTTTTCCTTCATGGAGTGCTTCAGCGCTTCGGCAAGGAACGCGATGCCGGTCAGTTTCTGTCCCAGGCCGTCATGCAGGTCCTGCCCGATGCGCTGGCGCTCCAGCGCGCTGATCTCCATGATGTCCCTCTGCATCCGGCGCGTTTCGGTTATGTCATGCGAAAAGATGGCGAGCTTGGTGACGATGCCGCGGTGGTCGGGGACCGGGTAGATGATCGTATCGTACCATTCGTCGCCGAACCGCTCCTCGAACCGCGCCACGTTGCCCGTGGAGAGGACGGAATCAACCTTGAACATGCGCCGCTCCGAGTTCTTCACGCCGCCGAATTCGTACATCGACCTGCCGATGATCCGTTCCTTGGACAGGCCGAACCTGCTCTCTATCTCGTGGTTGGCGTCGATGATCGTGCCGTCCGCGGATACCAGCATGACCGGTTCGCTCGGGGTGTTGATCAGGGCGCGCGCCACCTCCTCGCCCTCGCGGAGCTTTATCTCGGCGCGCCTCCGCTCGTCGATCTCTTTCCAGAGCTGGAGGTTGCTTTTGTACAGCTCGTTCGTCCGCTCCCTGACGCGCTGCTCCAGGAGCTCGTTCGCCTCCTGGAGCGCGGCCTCCGCCATGGTCCGGTCGGTGATGTCGCGGAAGGTCACCAGGAAGGTCTCCGTCGGGGTGACGGAGATCCGCGACGCGTACGCTTCCGTGTACACGGTCCTGCCGCTCCGGTGCCTGACCGGGAACTCCACGCGGTGGAGCTCGGTTCCGCGGATCAGCTCCGCCAGCATGCGGTTATAATCCTTCAGGCGCTCGGGGATAAGCATGGGGAGGTCCTTGAAGGGCGTGCCGACCGCCTCCTCGCGCGTGAGGCCGGTGAGATCGGTGTAGGACTGGTTGATGTTCCGGACGATGCCGTCCGATCCCAGCACGATGATGGCCTCCGGCGATTCCTCGAACAGGGTGCGGTAGCGCTCCTCGCTCTGGCGCAGCGCCTCTTCCGCCTTCTTGCTGTCGGTTATGTCCCTGAAAATTCCCTGGACGACCGGCTTGCCCTCCACCTCCGTC
>JAKJGD010000031.1 GCA_022704585.1 Spirochaetota bacterium
TCCCTGAGCGAGACCATGGTCGTTAAATAACGTACCCCCGTCATGTTCCCGCCTTATTCCATGATATGCAATTTGCTACCATGGTTTTTTATAAAATCCGCCGGGATAATCGCAGTATCGCTTCAGCCGGCTTCCAGCCGGCCGTTTGTCGCACCGATCACGGCCGAAAAGATGCACCCGCCGGAATAAACTAACATTTTCCTTAAAAACTCCATCCCTGGAGTTTTTAAGAGTCGGTTTTACGTAGTGAATGAAATGTAAACGATTATTTCGAAAACAGCTTTTCAAGCTGTTTCTGGAGTTTACCGTAAAACCTCACGTTTTTCCCGGCTAATGCCTCTAAAAACGGCGATACATCCATGTATCGCTTTGCAGCTTGCTGTTTTTCAGCAAACTGCAAAATTGACTCCTCCACTTTCTGTCTGTACCTTAATGGTATAACGATATGTATGCAGAAAGGAGGTGCCCGATGTTCAAGCCAAAACGCATTCTGGTTACCACCGATTTCAGTGAGGAATCCGATGCTGCGCTTCGCGAAGCCGTCGGCATCGGAGAACAGTTCCGATCGACGATATACCTGCTCCACGTGATCCCCGCCATACAGGCATGCGGCGTCGACTACTGCCTGACCGATGTGGAGATAACGTCGCTGCAGGAGCGGCTCTGGGAGGAAACGGAACTCAAGATGAAGGAGATGGTGGGCCGCGTCGCTCCGGACACCATGGCAGAGATCGTCAGGGAAATTCGCTTCGGCGACATCGTCAAAGAAGCGGTCGCTCTCGAGCATGAGCGCTCGATCGACCTCGTAATTGCGGCCCCTCACCGGCCGCGCCGCCGCTGGCTGAAAGAAACCCATCATCTTGTGCGCGATCTCGTGAACAAATCCGCCTGCGAAACCATGGTCGTCAGATAAGCGGAGCCGGAACTGAAATCAGCATAGTGTGCCATGATATCCGGCGAATATCATGGTTTTTTGTGTTCATGCTCCCGGTGGATATGCCTTCAGGAAATCGCAATCGCCTCGACCGGGCATTCACTCGCGGCCTGGCTGGCAGCCTTCTCATGCTCGGGCGGGACGGTATCGACAATCGCTACAGCGAAATCCCCTTCCATCCTGAAAACACCGGGACAGATCTGAACGCAGAGCTCGCACCCGATACAGAGGCTTTCATCGACTTTCGCTTTCATGCCATCCTCCCTTACTTCGCATCCGGTGCGTACCGGTCCCGCAGCCGGTGCAACAGCTCATGGTATTTCTCGTGCACACCCGCGCCTATCTCATCGCGCTCCACTCGCTCGAACCCCTCGACCAGTCCTTTCTGCCCTTCCGGAGAGAGGAGCTCGTCCGCCATGGGGAAGAGCACGTTGTTCTCCTTCATGATATGGCCGTCCAGCAGGCTCGCGTAGCCCTGCCCGTCGGCAATGAACATCTCGGTCGCGGCATCATCGCCTTTTTTAAGCTGTTGCAGGGCCCGGTCCATACCCTTGACGAAATTCCTGCCCGCGGTGTGCTCGGCCAGCATCACGCCGATCGGACCGCGGTCCCGGCTTATGCCGGCCTTCTCCATGGCGGGGAACAGGAGGTTCTCCTCCTTGGCATGATGGCACCGGTCAGCGAAATTCCTGATAAAATCGATCATGTCCTCTATGTCACCGTGGTCCACGTGCTCTCCGGATTCCATTTTTGCGCACGCGGCGTCAACAACCTGGAGCATCACGAGAATCAACGAGTGCTCATCTTTCAGAATATCCGTTGCTTTCATGGTTTTCCTCCCTCTCTGTTTTTTATAAACCGGTGCACATTCCCAATGTACCAAATCACAAAATTTAAACACATTCATTATGATACAATGCCCGTATATTCTTTCATTATATCTAAAATCCCGGCCCATGTCATTGACTTGCGTCAAATATCGATTTTTTACCGTCAAAGCAAAGCTCTGCGGTCCTATCGGAACTTTCTAAAGAAGCAGACTGCATGAAAAAAATTAAATAATTCCTTGACGATTATTGGCTATTTTGCTATATTGCCAAATAAGAAATAACCAGGTATATTTCATGAAATCATTGCAGATGAATCAACAATCAGGACAGGCCTGCTGTGCGCCGCCAAAAAATGCTGATGCGCTCTCGCCTGACAGCAACACCAGGATACAGGCCATGAAGTCCCTCTCAGGCATTACGAAGGAGAAGCCGCCCTGGGTAACAGGCATCATCAACACCCCTGCCGGTCTGGTCCCGGTCGCGTCAACCCAATGGACCCGGGCTGACAGGCTTGGGCAGATACGGTCCCGCATAAGCGCATTCAGGGAGAATTATTCGATGCGGCCGGGCCTGTACGCTGTCGGCGCACCTGACGCGTCTTCCGATATATTCGTCTCCGCCAATTACAAGCTTAGCTTCGACATACTGCGCCGCGCCCTGCAAGGCATAAGCGGATGGATACTGGTCCTCGACACGAAGGGGATAAACGTGTGGTGCGCGGCCGGGAAAGGCACGTTTGGAACTGACGAACTGGTAAAGCGGGTCCTTGGCCTTAACCTCGCCGCGCTCGTATCACACCGGAACCTCATCGTGCCGCAGCTGGGCGCAACCGGCGTGCAAGCGGCCGCTGTAAAGAAGAAAACCGGTTTTAACGTACGCTTCGGCCCCGTGGAAGCGGAAGACATCCCTGTATATGTACGGGCGGGGCATGCGGCAACGTCGGCAATGCGGGAGATCCGGTTCGGCATGGTGGAGCGGATGGTGCTCACTCCCATCGAGCTCAACCAGGCGATCAGGCGCTTTCCTGTCGCTGCGCTCATCATCCTGGTGCTATTCGGCCTGCAGCCGTCCGGGATACTATTCAAAAGCGCCTGGCTCGAGGGCTGGCCCTTTATCCTGCTCTGCCTGACAAGCGTGCTTGCCGGCGCCTTTTTCACTCCCGTGCTTCTTCCCTTTATCCCGTTCAGATCATTTGCGGTGAAGGGGCTCCTGGCCGGCACAGCTGCGGTCATCCCCCTCGTGCTTCTGACACCGGTCGGCAGCGGGTCGATCTTTTTGAACGCATCAGCGATCACTCTCTTCCCGCTCATATCGTCCTACCTGGCGCTCCAGTTCACCGGTGCCACTACATTCACCACCTTCTCCGGCGTTAAGAAGGAGCTGAAACTCTGGGTGCCGGTCTACATCACGGGGCTCGCCGCTTCGGTCATACTGCTCATACTGTACAAGATCCAATCCTGGGGGCTCATATGAAATACCTGAAAAACGTCACGACCCTCGCTTACGACTCTGATAAATGCACCGGCTGCAAACGATGCACCGAGGTCTGCCCTCACGCCGTGTTCGAGATGCGCGACGGGAAAGCGCGCATTACCGACCGTGACCGGTGCATGGAGTGCGGCGCCTGCGCCCTTAACTGCGAGTTCGGGGCCCTGACGGTCGGTTCGGGCGTGGGCTGCGCCTCGGCGATCATCCGGAGCATGATCACCGGCGGAGAGCCGACCTGCGACTGCGGCGGCACTGCGGGCGGGCAATCAACGAGCTGCTGCTGACGGGAGGAACATTGATGGAGCAGAAAATACATCCCCAGTACGAAGCGCGGGCAAACATACTCAAGGCGATGGGACACCCGACGAGGCTTTTCATTATCGAGGAGCTGCACAAGTCGGAGCGTTGCGTCAACGAGCTCACGGAGATGGTCGGGTCGGACGTTTCCACCGTATCCAAGCACCTGAGTGTCCTCAAGAACTCGGGGCTGGTCCTCGACGAAAAGCGGGGAACCAGCATATACTACCGCCTCTGCTGTCCCTGCGTGCTCGACTTTATCGGCTGCATCGAGACGGTCCTTAAAACCAACGCAGAAAAGCAGATGAATATCGCGCAGTGCTGCGGGATCAAGCTAAAATAATCAACATCATCTTTGGAGATTTTCAATGACCGAAGGCTTATCAAAAAAACTGTCCTTTCTCGACCGCTATCTCACCCTCTGGATTTTTGCCGCAATGGCAATCGGAGTAGGCCTGGGATATATCGTACCCTCCTCTGCGGCATTCTGGAGCCAGTTCCAGTCCGGGACCACGAACATACCGATCGCGGCAGGCCTTATTTTAATGATGTACCCGCCTCTCGCAAAAGTTAAATATGAAGAACTGGGTGACGTTTTTAAAAACTGGAAGATACTGGGCCTCTCACTGGTCCAGAACTGGATCATCGGTCCGGTGTTCATGTTCCTTCTCGCAGTCTCGTTCCTCTCCGGTTATCCCGAATACATGGTGGGCCTTATCATGATCGGCCTGGCACGCTGCATCGCCATGGTGATCGTATGGAACGACCTTGCCAGGGGCGACACGGAATACGCCGCAGGCCTCGTTGCCTTCAACAGTATATTCCAGGTCCTGTTCTTCAGCGTTTATGCGTGGTTTTTCATCACCATTCTGCCGCCCCTTTTCGGATTAAAAGGAAGCGCCGTGGATATCACCATCGGGCAGATCGCCGAAAGCGTGTTCATCTACCTTGGTATTCCGTTTATTGCCGGCATTATAACCAGGTTTGCTCTTATTAAATTGAAGAATAAAGAATGGTACCAGACGAAATTCATCCCGAAGATCAGCCCCATCACGCTCATTGCCCTCCTGTTCACCATCCTGGTCATGTTCAGCCTCAAGGGCGAGTATATCGTGAAGATACCGATGGATGTCGTACGAATTGCAATACCACTTCTTATCTATTTCGTGGTCATGTTTATCGCGAGCTTTTTCATGAGTAAAAGGATCGGGGCCGGGTACCCGGTTTCCGCCACGCTTTCGTTCACGGCGGCAAGCAACAACTTCGAGCTGGCCATAGCGGCGGCAGTGGCCGTATTTGGCATCGACTCGGGCGCCGCGTTCGCCGCTGTCATCGGGCCGCTCGTTGAAGTGCCGGTCATGATCGGGCTGGTGAATGTGGCGTTCTATTTCAAGAAAAAATATTTTGCGAGGTGACGATAAAAACATCGTTTCTATATATTAATTTCATGATAATAATGTAAGATAGTTTATTACTTTATTCATCAGTGAGGTTTGCTTGAAAAAACTTGTTATCATTGGAGGCAGCGATGCGGGTATCAGCGCTGCGCTGAGGGCCCGGGAAACCGATCCCGGGCTTACTCCAACCATCATCGTTGCCGATGAGTTTCCCAATTACAGTATCTGCGGATTGCCGTATTACATCAGCCGGGATGTCGTCGGCTGGAAAAACCTGGCGCACAGGACAAAAGAAGATATCGAGCAGGAAGGGATCAACCTGTTGCTCCGGCACACCGCCCGATCAATCGATGCACGGTCAAAACAGGTCTCCGCTACAGATCTGGAGGGCAACACAAAGCTGATCGATTACGACAGGCTTATTATCGCCACCGGGGCAGAATCTGTCAGGCCGAAGATCCCGGGAATCGATGCCGCCGGGGTTTTTTTCCTGCGCTGGCTTCCGGATTGCTTTGCAATTGACGATTTCATTTCCAAAAAAAATCCGGAAACTGCCATGATTATCGGAGGAGGCTTTATCGGGATGGAGATGGCTGAGGCACTGATGAAGCGGGGCCTTCAGGTGACTGTCGTTGAATTTGCCGAATCGGTCATGCCTACCTTCAGTCCCGGCCTGGGGATTAAAATAACTGAGGTCCTTACCGGCAACGGCGTTGCTGTCCGCAACAACGTCGCAATCGAATCCATCGACCTCCGGAACGGGAAGCTCACTGTACGCGGAACGAACGGTTTCAATATGACAGTAGACATGGTGCTGGTTTCTGTCGGTGCAGCTCCCGGTACGGAGCTCGGGCGGACTATCGGAATCGAAACCGGCATCAGGGGAGCATTCAAAGTCAATCGCAGAATGGAGACCGGCATACCCGATATTTACTCTGCCGGCGATTGCGCGGAAACCTATCATGGCATATTGCGGAAAAATGTTTACATGCCGCTGGGCACGGTGGCGCACAAACAGGGAAGGGTCGCGGGAGAGAACGCCGCCGGCGGTGACCGGGAGTTCGCCGGATATTTCGGCACACAGTCCGTCAAGATATTCGACAGGGTGATCGCGAAAACCGGCCTGGGCGAAAGGGAGGCCCGGGAAGCAGGGTTTGATCCCGTGAGCGTTGATTTTGAGACCTGGGACCACAAGGTATATTACCCGCCGGCGGATAGATTATTCATACGTGTTACCGCCGACAGGCAGTCAAAGAAAATACTTGGCGCAGAGATGGCCGGGGCGTATAAGACCGAGGTTTCTAAAAGGATCGATATTTTTTCAACCGCGATTTTACACGACACTACCGTGCGGGATTTCAGCGATTATGATTTGAGCTATACGCCGCCCCTGAGCAGTCCCTGGGACCCGGTCCAGATGGCTGTACAAAAGCTCGAGCTGATGATCTGACCCCTATCTGTTCCATGAACACACGTGAAAATTTCTACATCGTGTTCAGGCCGGAAAAGCAATATGTTTCCCCTGCCGTGACCCAGGTCTATATTGAGCTTTCCTCTCACTGCAATCTCGCGTGTAGAAGTTGTGTCAGGAACTCCATCGTGGATTTCAAAAAGGCCCATTTCTCCCCGGCCCTGATGCGGAAGCTTCTTCCGATGCTGAAAAAACTGCGTCTCCAGAGGATCGTCCTGCTCGGCTTCGGGGAGGCGCTCTGCAACCCGCACATCCGGACGCTGCTCTCGTCCCTGCGCAGGCTGGATACGCGCATCGTCCTGGTCACCAATGCGGCGTTTCTAACCGATGAGATGTCCGCCTTTTTACTGGGCCTTCCCCTGGACGAGATATTCGTGTCATGGGATGATGATATCGGCGGCTCCAGCGCTATAATCCGCCCGGGGATAGAAGCGGCTGACTTTCGCAGAAATATCGAGGCGCTCTCGCAAATAAAGGCATCCTCCGGGAACCGGCAGACGGTCCTCGGCCTCGAGATGGTAGCCACTAAAAGCAACCACCGGTTCCTGACCGACACCATAGGATACGGTCGCTCAATCGGGATCCAATCCTTCATCGTTACAAATCTCTATCCCTACGCGGAAAACATGTCCAACGAAATCCTCTACGATACCGATACGCGGCCCCTGGTAGATTTGAGAAAAATCCTCAAGCGGGAAATAAAGCGCAATGACGTGCGGGTTGCGAATCAGAAGGCTGACGTTAACCGGCGATGTCCCTTCATCGAGAGAGGCACGCTGTTCGTAACGGCACGGGGCGAGATAGCCCCCTGCCCGGAGCTCGCGTACACCCACCCTGCCTACTATTTCGGATACAAACGAATGCACAACAGTTTTATTGCTGGAGACACCAATCGCCATACCCTGGCCCAGGCCTGGGACAATACGACGTTTATTGAGCTGAGGGAAAAATTCCGGTATTATGATTTTCCGAATTGCGTCTACTGCTACCGGCCCGACATGTGTTACAAGCGAACCGTGGAAGATACGGACTGCTACTGGAACCCCACACCCTGCGGCGAATGCCTGTGGGCCAAGGACATAGTCATCTGTCCGTAAGATTGCGACCGTCCCCGTGGCCGGCTATGCGCCGTTACCACTCATCCCGGCGGCCTCTTTTTCCCTGAGCGAAGTTATCTTTTCCCTGAGATCCTTCGCCATGGAGGCGATATCGCGCGAGTGGCCCGTAATGTCCTCGGCGCGAGACGCGTTGGTCTGGGACAATTGGTTGATGTCCGTGATGGTCTTCATCACCTCCATTGCCGCGGTTTTCTGCTCGACTGAGGCGGTCGTTATCTCCTCGGACCGCTGCTTCACGGTATTGACCGCACCGTGCGCCCTGCCGGTCGAATCTATCGCCGTTTCCATCGCTTTGTTTACAGCCGCGATCATGCGGTTCGATTCCTCGACGCCGGAGAGTATCTCGCGCATGAGTTTCACCGTGTCCTCCACGCCGGACATGCCCTTCACGATCTCGCTCTCGCTCTTGGCGATCAGCACCGCGATCTCCTTGACGCTGGACGAGGTCTGGTCGGCGAGCTTGGATATCTCATCGGCGACTACCGCGAAGCCTCGGCCGTAATCACCCGCCCGGGCCGCCTCGATGGCCGCATTCAGCGACAGGAGGTTGATGCGGTCGGATATGTCGTTTATAATGCCGAGAATGCCCGTCATCTCTTTTGACGTGGATCCGATCGCACTTATGGTCGTGTCCATCCGCCCGATCGATTCTTCGCCCGCACGGGCGTTCGCGGCGATGGCATCCGTCCGCGCCATGGCCACCGTGATCCGCGACTCCATGTCACGCGCCAGCCCCACCAGCTCGTTCATTCCCTTCATGAGGTCTTCCATCATCTCGGACTGCCGCTGGGCGCTGGTGCTCACCTGCTCGGCGCCGGAAGAGATCTCCTCCATCGTGGCAGTGATCTCCTCTATCGAGGAG
This sequence comes from Spirochaetota bacterium, assembly GCA_022704585.1. The sequence continues at coordinate 8,398 of JAKJGD010000031.1, forward strand.
GCCTGCCCCTGGATGTTTTCGGCGAAATGCAGCGCATCGCCCGACAGGTCCCGCGACGAGTCGTCGAGCCGCGCAGACACGCTCCGCATCGATCCCATCAGTACCTCATTGATGTCGCGCTGCTCCCGCTGTATCCGCTCCGCGTCCTCCATGCGGAGCCGCCGGGCGGTCTCGTTGATATTGCCCATCATCAGGGTGATGACGAACGAGATGATGAGCGTGATGCTCATCGACATGAGGACGACGCCCCGGACGGCAGGGTCAACAATTTCCGACGGGATAACGGTGGCGATCATCGCCGTCTCAGCCAGGACCACAATGGCAACAAGAACCCATCTTTTACAGAAGAGCATCGAGAAAAGCACCGGCATCATGTAGGCAAACTCGCTGACCAGGAAGCGCTGCCCGGACCCGGAGGCCTCGGTTCCCTTAACGTTTAAAATCAGCGCGGTCAGCACGCCGAAGGCGAGTATGGTCACTGCCGTGTTATACCATCCGGACGCGACGAGCACCATGCCTGCTCCCAGGAGAAGTATGATCCCAAACACGATAATGTTCAGCGGCTGGAAGATCCCCTGCTGGATAAGCAGGTTCATGATGATGATAAAAGCGACAAGTATCGGAAGGACGATAATGAAGAAATACCAGATGGCCCTGACCCTTCCGCGGAGTTCGTATGACTTGCCCTCGTATCGCTTCAGGATCCTGTCAACTCCGAAATTCATGGATTACCTCTCAGTACAGGAATATACAATCGTTTAAGATTTCGCTTGGGAAAGCTCGGTCAGGATTAAATTATACGCTAGTGAGCCGAATCTGTCAAGATGAAGAAAAACAAGAGCGGATAAATTGTATTATGTGACATAATGGCGTCAGATGTACCGGCGATACACTCCCACGATCTCACGAACAGCCTTCTCCCAGTTGAAATGCTCTTTCACGCGCTCGATGCCGGCTCGTCCCAGTTCCCGCATTCGCTTGGGATCTGCCAGGAGCCCGTTCACCGCGTCGGCGATCGCCTCATGGTCCCGCGCAGGAACAACCACGCCCGCGTCTCCCACCACCTCTGGAAGTGCACCGCCATCGCTCGAGATGACCGGCACGCTGCAGGACATGGCCTCGGCTGCCGGCAGGCCGAACCCCTCGTACACAGACGGTACGATCGCCAGCTCGGCCTCGCTGTAATGCCGGACCAGTTCCTCGGTGGAGGTCTTGCCGGTGAAATCGACGCGGCCTCCGAGCCCGAGGGTACTCATCAACCTGTCGGTGACCTTGCGGTGGGGCGCGCCCCCGTCCACGGCGGTGACCGTTGCGCTTTTAGCGATGCGCGGCATCGCCTTCAGGAGATAGGCGAACCCCTTCTTGCCGTCCTCGATGTTGCCGACGAATATGATCTTCCCCTTCTTCTTTTTTATGCCGGGCAGGGGGCGGAACACGTTCCGGTCGATTCCGTTATACACCACGGTCTGCTGCTCCAGCGGCACGCCGAAGTCGCGGTTGATTGCCCGCTTCGAATCCTCCGATACGGTGATGATATGGTCCAGCCGCTTCGACACGATCGACTGCATCAGGGTCGGATAGAACATGACGGTCTTGAGCTTGTTCTTGAACTTCTGGGTGCGCTCCAGCACGTTCACCAGGTCAATGGAGAGCGGGTGATGGATCGTCGCGATGACCGGTATGCCAAAGCTCTTCATCATAAGAAGGCCGTAACCGACGGACTGGTTGTCGTGGATGACGTCAAACCGGTGCCGCTCATGAAGCTTTCGGAGGAGGATATAGGCGCGCCAGCCGAAGGTGCTGATCTCGGAGAAAGCGCCCGTGCGGCTGGCCAGGTACTCGTAGAAGTTGAGCGGGCGGAGGATCGCGAAGGGATCTTCCGGCTCTATGATGTCCAGCTTCTTGCGCACAAAGTACTGGTTGTTATGTATCGTATGCAGGATGACGCCCTTCATGGGAAAGGGATACGGCGGGCCCACGATTGCATGCACCTCGTGGCCCTGGCGAACCATCTCGTCCGCAATGTACTTGAGATAAATGCCCTGCCCGCCCGAATAGGGGTTCCCCCGGTAGCAGAGGAGACAGATGCGGAGGGGGCG
>JAKJGD010000546.1 GCA_022704585.1 Spirochaetota bacterium
TCACCATGAGTATGATCGATATCTTCGCCATGAGGAGGATAAAATCGGGAACGCCCTTGTAATAGAACACATCGCCCGCGATCTTGCCGATGCGGATAGGCCCGGAGAGGTTTTCCCGCACGTTCATTTTCCCGGTAAAGAGCATCCCGAGACCCTTGAGGTTCATGACGATAAATTCGTAGGGCTCGATGAAGGCCTGCACGAGCGCCTTCCCCGGCCGGTACTGTATCCAGACCTGCTCCGGTGCAACGGCCTGGAATATCCCGATCTGGCCGACTTTTTCTATGACCGCCGTGCCCGTGTAGGTATCGCCATCGATCTCGAAGGATATCTTCTTTCCCTGGTTCCCGGTGACCATGCGGAGCAGCTCGTCGTACGACCGCGCGCTCCTGCCGTTAATCAGGATCGATCCTTTAGAAAGATACTTCTTCAGGCTTTTCGAATTCATGAGGGTGAGGGTCTCCCCGGTCTTTCCCTTCGCGTCCATTGCCTGGAAATTCACCACGTCCACGAGGCGCGGCGTGATCTTTTTCTCCATCACGGCCTTTTTACGCAGGACGCTGAAGGTGAGCTGGGTGCCGGCCCGGGCCTGGACCATCTTCGAGAACTCGGCCTCGCTTTTCACCGCGGTCCCGTTTATGGACACGATCTCGTCCATCTCCTTGAGCCCGGCCGCCTCGGCCGCGCCACCCTCGACCAGCTCCACCACCAGTATGCGGGAGCCGTAGGGCATGAGGCCCATCTCGTAACGGCCGCTCGCCTCCTGGCGGGCCGGGGCGACCAGGAACTTCATCGGCTTCCCCTCGCGTTCCACGGCGACGTCGAGCCGCTCTCCTTCGCTGAAGAGGGCCGCGGCCTGAATGTCGGAGAAGCTCACGATCTCCTTGTCGCCTATTTTCAGGACCCGGTCCCCGCTCCGGATACCGGCGGCGTAGGCCGCGGATATGTGCTTGCCCGTCGTCAGGCTCTCCGGGATGTGGACCCGGTTCGTGTCCTTGTCGTAGCCCACCATGTTCATGACAAAAAATATGATGATGCCGAAGATCAGGTTAAAGAGCGGCCCGGCAGCCACGGTGACGATCCGCTTCATCGGGTGCGCCGAGAGAAACTCGTATCCCTTTCCCGAGCGCTCCTCGGAAGGGTCCTCGCCGTAAAACTGGCAGTACCCGCCCAGGGGGATCGGCGCGATCTGGTAGGTCGTGTCCCCGATCGTTTTCTTTATGATGCCCTTGCCGTAGCCTATCGAAAACGTCTTGGCCTTGATACCGACCAGTTTGCCGCCCAGCAGGTGGCCGAGCTCATGGACAAAAATGCAGACGCCGAGCAGGATAATGCCGGCCGCGATATAGGTAAAAACAACCATCGTTATACTCCACTAGAAATAAATTTATTGCTTCCCTGCGATCGTCCGTTCGGCGAACTCACGCGCCTCCCGGTCCACCGCCAGTATATCTTCAAGGGTCGGGTCGTCGACGACCGCCGCCCTCTCAATCGCCTTTTCCACAACCCGCACGATTCCCGTGAAGGACAGCCTCCCGCCGAGGAAGGCGCCGACCGCGGCCTCGTTGGCCGCGTTCAGGACCGCCGGGAGCGTGCCGCCCCGCCGGCCCGCCGCATAGCAGAGGGCCAGCGCCGGATAGCGCCGCCCGTCCACCGCGCTGAAGGTGAGGCGCCCCACCTCTTCCAGCCGGAGCCGGCCGAAGTCGTTCCGCCGCCGCTCCGGGTGCGCGAGCGCCGCGAGCACGGGAAAGGCCATGTCCGCCACCCCCATGTGCGCGTAGAGCGCGCCGTCATTCGTCTCCACCATAGCGTGCACGATGCTCTCCGGGTGCACAAGAACGTCGATCCGGTCGTACGGCATCGCGAACAGGTGGTGCGCCTCGATCACCTCGAGGCCCTTGTTCATGAGCGTGGCCGAGTCTATGGTGATCTTGCTCCCCATGTCCCACGTGGGGTGGGCCAGCGCGCGCTCGGGCGTTACTGACCCGAGCTCATCGAGCGGCAGGGAGCGCAGGCTCCCGCCCGATGCGGTGAGGACGATCCGCGCCACCTCGCCCGGATCCAGCCCCCGGAGAAGCGAGAAAGCGGCGCTGTGCTCGCTGTCGACCGGGATGAGCTCCGTGCCCGAGCCCGGCAGCCTGGCGGCAACGATATCGCCGGCCATGACCAGCGTCTCCTTGTTCGCCAGGGCGATACGGCGG
>JAKJGD010000547.1 GCA_022704585.1 Spirochaetota bacterium
GGGGGGGCCGAAGAGCCGGTTCCGGAAGCCGGACAGATGCCGGCCGAAGAGCCCCGGCGACCCGAGCCGCCGGCGGAGCGGCAGGACGAGCCGGAGCCCGGCGTGGTGAAGTGCGCCAACTGCGGCGTTCCCCTGCGCGTGGAACCGGGCAGCGATTATATCTGCCCTAACTGCAATACCGAATTCAGCATGATGCAGCGCGGAGCCGGGAGCGGCGGCGCGGAGCCTGAGGCCGCACCGCATGTGGACCTGACCGATTTCGGCTCCCTCATCGTCGAGTGCGTCAAATGCAAGTCCCTCATACGCATCAAGAGGCCCGGCGCCTTCAGGTGTCCGGACTGCGGCACGAAATTTTTCGTGGGCGACGACCAGACGATCGCCTTCGATTGAGCTGCGGGCACCTCCCCGGCCCCCCGGGGACCTTCCGGCCCATCTCATTTTATATTGACAGTCACCTTTATGTCATGGTAACATACCTGTGGCAGGCATGAGACCACTATCAAGGACAATGATTACCGCGATCGCGCTGTGGGCAGTTATGCACGTGGCGCTTTCCGCGTCCCCTGTTTCCCTGACTCATGGCTGGGAATACCGGGTAGGCGACTCGCCCTTTGACGGGAGGGGCGTTCCCGAATGGACCTATGGCAGCGGGGCGAAGACCGGGTGGAAGGCCACCGGCTCCACGCTCGACTCGCAGGGAAATCCGGAGGACCGGGGCGGCAGCGAATTCATCTGGCTGCGGCTTACCCTGCCGAAACCTGCCGCCGGCACGGAGGTCCGCGATCCCTCGCTCTTCATCAGCAGGGCCGCCCTGAAATTCGAGATTTACCAGAACGGCAGGCTGATCTATCGTCACGGCAGCCTGGCGCCCGGCGAGAGGAAAAAACCTGCCGGGGTGCCGTGGCACATCATCCGCCTCGACGGCGACTACTATACAAGCCCCCTCTATTTCAGGTTGTATTCGGACTACATGCTGATTGGCGTACAGGGAGTGGCGATCGGCACGCCCGAGGAGCATATCCGGAAGATCGTCACCGGCGATATCGACCGGATCGTTCTGTTCTCGATCTTCTTTTTCATGGGGCTGTTCACGCTCTTCATCTTTGCCCGCAACCGGGAACAGCGGGCCTACCTCTACTTCAGCCTGATGTCCTTCAGCCTCGGCGTGTACGCGCTGAGCTGGTCCCTGATAAAACAGCTCTTCTGGGACGCGCCGGTCTTCTGGCACTACGGCATTTTCGCGGGCATCTTCTTTTTCGCCCCGGGCTTCTGCTATTTTTTCGCGGATATTTTCGAGCCCGGTCCCTGCAACATCATACGCCGCCTGGGGCACGTGCACCTGGCCTATCCGTTCATCGCGATCCCGCTGGCCCTGGCCGGCATCGTGCCCTTCATCCCGACTATCCTGCCCCTGTACGTGCTCGGATTTTTTGACATCATATTCATCGTGACGATCAATGTCCGGCGGTCGATCCGGGGAGACATCGTGTCCCGCGTGTTCACCGTGGGCATGGCCGTCCTGATCATTTCACTCGTGTACGATATCCTCGCCGACCTGGCGATCATACGGTTCTGGACCGCCATGAAGGGGCACTGGGGAATGTTCTGCCTGGTGCTCTCCCTGGGCGTCATCCTGATCATGCGCTTCGCGGAAACGCAGCGGCAGATCACATCCTACTCGGTCGAGCTGGAGGAAAAGAACAGGGAGCTCGAGCAGCTCGACCGGATGAAGGACGAGTTCCTGGCCAACACCTCGCACGAGCTCAGGACGCCACTCAACGGCATCATCGGCATCGCCGAGTCGATCATCGACGGCGCGGCCGGGCCCGTATCGCAGAAGCAGGCGGCGAACCTCTCCATGATCGTGTCGAGCGGCAGGCGGCTCTTTTACCTTATCAACGATATCCTCGATTTCTCGAAGCTGAAAAACCGCGAGCTCGAGCTCAGGAAAAAGCCCCTCGACCTGAAGCCGCTCGTGGACGTCACGTGCCTTCTCGCCCGCCAGCTGGTAGGGAGCCGCGACCTGAAGCTGGTCAACGCCCTGCGCGACGTCCCGGCCGTGTACGGCGACGAGAACCGCGTCCAGCAGATACTCCTGAACCTGCTCGGGAACGCGGTCAAGTTCACGGAGTCGGGCATCATCGAGGTCACGGCCCGGACCGGCGGCGGCTTCGTCGCCGTGAGCGTGACCGACACGG
>JAKJGD010000032.1 GCA_022704585.1 Spirochaetota bacterium
GAAGGGCTCACCCCGCAGTTCCCTGAGACGGGCCAGCACCGATCGTCCCAGGAGGAGCACCTGGTTCCCGTAGTCGTTGACGTAAAATTCACGTTCAACCGTATCGCCGCTGAATTCGAGAAGGTTCGCGATGGTGTCTCCAACCGCTGCGGCCCGTGCCGAAACGATGTTGAGCGGGCCGGTCGGATTGGCTGAGACGAACTCGAGATTGACGCGGCGCGGGTCCTTCTTCTGCTCCCTGCCGTATTCAGCGCCCCGGCTGATAATCTCCTTCATCGTATCGAAGAGGAAGGATCCGGAGAGATAGATGTTGATGAAGCCGGGTTTGACCAGCTCGACCTTGTCGATCATGGGCTCGTCGCCCATGTGCCGTACCAGAACGCTCCCGATCTCCATCGGTGATTTCTTGAGCAGCCGTGCAGATTCGAGGGCAAAGGGTGCCGCATAATCACCGAATTTCGCGTCGCGCGGGTATTCCACCTTGCGGTCTACGGCAGGCAGCTCGTCGGGAAATACGCCATCCCGGACTGCACCCGCTACCGCCCTTGAGATGATGGATGAAATTTCATTTTTAATATTCACGAGAAATCCCTGTACTTGTTCATGGTAACCGTTAAATAACGTTATTTAAAAAAGGTTAAATACGAGCCTATTTGTCAATCACATTTACCGGAGCAGGCAGCATCCCGGGGACTCTATTTCCGGAATTACCCCGGAACCGCATTATAGACAAATGGGCCGTACTTCGTCGGTGAAAAATTCAACGGGGCAAAATAAATCACTTGAAAATATTATCCAATGCCTCCATGGTAATCGTGCACTGCTCAATATTGCAATCTTATCTGTCCGACTGCGAGGTGAACATGGCGTCTTTTAAAATCGAAAAAGGGCATCTGATGGGCTTCCTCATGTCCATGGTGACTCTCCTGATCATTTCACTCCTGTTTTTCTCCGCTATTTTCGAGCGATTAGAACTGGTCATGTTCTATTTCAGGGACCCCGACCAGAAAACCAAAGTCATCCAGAAAGGCGCCGAGCAGCGCAAGCCCAACAAGCGCGTGCGCGGCGACATCATCATACTGGGGATAGACGAGCGCACCATCCGGCATTTTTCAGATCAGGGCGTGGACTGGCCCTTCCCCTGGGAGCTTCACACGAAATTCATCAACTACGTCGGATCGGGAAAACCCAAGGCCATCCTTTATGACATCATGTTCCTCGATCACAAGAAAGGCGAAAAGGAGATGGCCGCCGCCATCGCAAAGGCGGGATCGGTATTTCTCGACTACCCCTTCGAGACGAAGTACATCAACAAGGACTACAAGGACCAGATGGAGCGCCTGAAAATTTTGCAGAAATTCCGGATCCCGGTTGACCCGGAGGACAAATCCCAGGCGCATGTCGCCGAGGCGGTGCCGCCCACCCCGGACCTGTCGGCGGCCTCCAAGGGCATAGGGTTCGCCAATATTTTCCCCGGCCCGGACAATATCAACAGGGCCATGCCCCTCCTTATCAAGTGGAACGGCTGGTACTACCCGAATATTGACCTCCTGGTCGTCATGGAGTATTTCGGCATCGGGAACAAGGACATGGAGATCAAGTGGGGCAAATACATAAAGCTGAAGAACCTGCCCCTCGCGAAGATGGCCAAGCCGAACGACCAACGCGAGATCATCATCCCCATCGATAACCGCGGATTCATGGACATAAATTTTATCGGCGGTTTCGGATGCTATGCGGATTATCCGTTCGCCTACTTCTGCAAGGACGGGGACATGCTCAAGGGAAATCCGCCCAACACCTCATTGAAGGACAAGATCGTGCTGGTGGCCGCGTATTCCGTGACCGGAATAGCAACCGACGAAAAGCAGTCTCCCTACGGGGCCATGTTCGGGATCGAGCATCACGCCAACACCCTCAATACGATTCTGAACCAGGACTTCCTGTTCCGTATGACCGATATGCAGAACCTGATCGTATTGCTTGTCATCGCCCTGGTTCTCGGCCTGCTCCTTCCCCGGCTCTCGATCGTTTGGTCGCTGGCGATCACGGGCATATTCCTTATTCTCTATATCGTGGGTGCGTATTTTCTCTTCGATATATTCAATTATATCGTTGCGCTCGCAACCCCCGTCATACAGGTCGGTTTCATGTTCACGCTCATCATCACATATCGGGTGCTCACCGAGCAGCGTGAAAAGCGTTATATCCGGCAGACGTTTTCAAAGTTCGTATCTAAAACGGTCGTTGACGAGCTTCTAAAGAAACCGGAAATGCTGAAACTCGGGGGCGAGAAAAAGATACTCTCTGTGCTGTTCTCTGACATCCGCGGCTTCACAACCCTCTCGGAGCGGATGACGCCGGAGCATCTGGTCGATCACCTAAACCACTACCTCCAGGCAATGACCGATATCGTGATTAAATACGACGGCACACTGGACAAGTACGTCGGGGACGAAATAATGGCCTTCTGGGGGGCGCCCATCCCTCAAAATAACCATGCCCTGCTGTCCTGCAAGGCCGCCATAGAAATGATGACCAAGCTCAAGGAAATGAACACTCACTGGCGGCAGGAGGGAAAGGATGCCATCAACATCGGCATCGGGATCAATACGGGCGAGATGATCGTCGGGAACGTCGGCTCCTCCTCTCGCATGGATTACACGCTCATCGGCGACAACGTCAACCTGGGAGCCCGCCTCGAAGGTACCAACAAGATTTACTCGACCAATATCATCATCAGCGAGTACACCTATGAGCAGGTCAAAGAACAGGTTATAGTACGCGAGCTCGATCTGATACGGGTGAAGGGCAAGGACCGGCCGGTCACCATATACGAATTGATCGATGTGAAGTAGCGGAAGGCGCCCATGTGACGGGCAGCCATCAAAAGCAGGCTTTCTGGGAATCCTTCTTGCCTGCAAAGTCGAGGCAGGGTGCCAGCAGGGGCCCGCTCAGCTTCAGGGGGACAACCGTGACCGCCGCGTCCTTCCGGATCGTCGCAGCAAACATGCTGCTCATGCCGGCTTCGTACATGTAATCGCCGATCGCGCTGAACCTGAGCGTGTCTCCCCGTACCGTAAAATTGCTGAACCAGAAGTTCTCTCCCTGCTGGGACGCGGAGAAGGTAATATCTTCATAATTTATCGTTGATAACGCTCCGGCATCGCTGCCGTTCTTCCTTAAAAAACGCATGACGTTCTGCTGGAGGTTCGTATCGGTCATGGTCCCCTTGCCCACGTATACGTTCAGATGCCCTTTCGCATTATCCAGCATGTCGCCGATTCTCCCGACCGAAACCTCCATCGAGAAATCGCAGCGAGCCATGCCTCCGACGGACCCTTTCATTCCGCTGTCCGCATAGAATCCGGCCAGGTCGAAATTATCGATCTTGCCGTCCAGCTTTATATAGGGTTGGTCGCTGTTGAAATAGGCCTGTCCTCCTAAGCGGTAATCCGCACCATACCCTTCTACGCTGAAATCTTTTACGAGCAATGCGCCCCTATCGAGCCGCATGTTAAAAAGGAAATTGCTCCAGCTCGCCTTGCGGCCGTAAAACACCCTGTCGGCCGACCAGGCCAGGTCGACAAAGTTATTATTGAGGAATTTTCCCAGCGGCTTCTGGAGGAAGGGGACTTTTTCCGATCCGCCCCGCTTGTCGTCGTACGCCGCAAGGAAGCTCCTGTCTACGAGGAAAATAACCAGGCTGCGGATGTTCTCGAGGTTCATTCTCGCAGACCGGGCGACAATCTTCGTCTCCGACCGGAACGGTACCCAGTTCGAGATCGCCGTTCGTGATTTTATCCCGATGTCCGACTTAAGTGGCTTTGCGGCAATATCCACCGAAAGGGACTGCTCGTCCAGTTTTAGCGTGAGACGCGACTCTTCCAGCAGGTTGAGCTCGCCTTCCTTTTCGGTTTTCGTTATGGTGAAATTCTCCAGGCCGGCCACGATCTTCGTCCCTGCCGCCTTATTATTTTTCAGGTCCAGAAAAAGATTTCCTTCGCAGGTGAGCGTACCGTCACATGCGATATCCTTGATGGGAGTGAAATTCTGTGAGAGGTCGCCCAGATCTATCGAATTCGTTTTAAATGCAGCCTTGAGAATCCTTGTTTTATCATTGTCGGAATAGGAACCGGACGACTCTATTGTGAAGGTATCGTCATACAGGTTGAGGGTGCGGGCACTGTATGACTTACTATCGGGCTTCATAACAATGTCTACGTCGAGATTGAGATTCTCGTTCTCTACCAGGTTGTGCTTCTTTACAAGTGAAACAACTGACAGATTGTTCGTTTCACACGTCCCCTTGATCGACAGCGTCCCTTTAGACCGCCCGATCTCGAGGTCGACCGAACCGCCCCCTTCGAGTGCTACGCCGGCTACCTTGTATTCCACTATGTGCTCATTCATGTAGGTCAGGTCGATATTGTCAATGCGCACCGTGTGGTCAAAGGTGTCGCCCTTACCGGTATCAACCGTGCCGCTTATCGAAAACGAGCCCTTCCGTATTGTCTCGGTTTTATACGGCTTTATGATGCCGTCCATGGCATAGTATAACATGGTTTTTTCGAGATCGATGACCGCGTCGACCTTGTCGAGCTCCAGGGTGATCTGCTTGTCATGGAGGGATTCGCGGTAATTGACCTTCGCATTATGGACGTGCAGATAAAATTCAGGACTGGTTCCCGTCGCCCGCTTGATGAACCGTGCCGGATTAATCACCTGTTCGAAGCATTCCAGGTGGCTCTTACCGTATTTTTTCAGGAAAGTAATCTCCGATTTATAGAAATCGATCCCGCTGACGGTTATCGAGCCATGGAGCAGGCCGATAAAATCGAGGTCGATGACGGCCTTGTTGCTTTTAACGAGGCTTATATTATCATTAAAATCGCTGGTTATCGAAATGTCAAAATCCCTGATGACGATGTTGCCGGAATAATCAATATACAGGTCTTCGAATTTAACCGCCTTATCAAGGCTGGACTTGAAATATTCGGTTACGGCCTCCTTGAGCAGGCGCTCCGGGTACACAACATAAAAAACGAGCCGTGACGTGGCGGCCAGGTTTATGATAACCGCGAGCGCGGCAACCGCAATACAGATATATTTTTTTTTATGTTTCATGGCAATTTGTTATTTACCGGCAGATTACTTGCATTATAATCTGAACCTAATAGCATCAGCAACAGGAATGACCGCCGCAAAACGGGCAGGTTGTCCGGCGCATCTTCCCGGCCGTACCCGGCGGGAATGAACATTGTCGCTGGTACCCGGTGCGAATGGCATATATGTCAATTTTCAATATTATTTGCGGTCGAGTCAAGTTAATTTGCCTGTAACGTTGAAAAATGGTACGTATCCCGTTCCTATAAACCGCCCGCGGGTTCCTGCGGGCAGAGGAGATGTCTCCCATGACTGAACAGTACATAAAGAAAATGATTGAAAAAACAAAGCGCGAATTCGCTGTGGAACGATACGGTGACATTGACATCAACATAACCCACCGGGCATTTATCGGGGTCCCCAGCAAGCACCAGAACGATTCCAAAATCATAATCCTGATGACCGATCCCTTCAGAAAAAACAAGGAATTTTACGAGTTCACGGTTGACTCCATCGACCGGATGGAGGAGATTGGCACGATCACGAATGAAGACGGCCAGAGCGCGATGAAGGTCAGGATCTGGGTCAAGAAGGGAGTGCCGGCAATCAAGGCCAAACCATTCATTGTGAAATGACCGGAGAACAACAACTTGCATGATAGACATAACATATCTTCTCAAGAGCATGGCCCAGTACGCCCATTTCATCTCCTTCGGGTTACTGCTCCTGGCGGGTTTCAACATTCCCGTGTCGGAGGACCTCGTTTTCATCATTTCCGCTTCTCTTGCCGCAACAACCGTCCCCGAAAATAGCGTCAAGATCTTTACAGGATGCTTCCTGGGTGCTTATTTGAGCGATATAACCGCTTATACCATCGGGCGATACGGCATTAACAGGTTGCTCTCTTCTCCCCTCCTTGTCCGTGCTCGGATAGTCAACCCTGCTGCCCTGAAGAACAGGCTATCGTATGCAAAAGGGTTTTTCGACCGGTACGGAGGCAAGGCGCTGTTTTTCGGCAGATTTTTTCCTTTCGGCGTACGGAATGTGCTTTTTATGTCGTGTGGACTTATCCATATGCCTATTCTAAAATTCCTGATCATTGACCTGTCTGCACTGGTTTGTACCTCAACGATCCTGTTTTTTCTGGGGTTTTCTTTCGGTAACAATTATCAGACTATCCTTACTTATATAAGCAGGTATAAAATAATAATTATTATACTGGTTGTCTTATTCGTTCTGTTTATTCTCATTCGAAAAAAATTTTACCGTCATGGAGCTTCAGCTCATAACAAGAATCTGGCAGATACAGACATGCCAAAAAACGACGCCGGGGCGTAATTTACTTGACGAAATTCGATAATAAATCATGATTTTATATGAAAAATTATATACTGCATCCCTGGCGATCAAACCACAACGCAGATTCGTGATCACACGGGGCAAGTTATAGACCGGCGCGAATATAATGTTTTAAGGTCACTGTATTAATGCAGAACATCAAATATCATTCTCTGAATATCATCTCCATGCTGGTCTTTTCTTTTATGCTGGCGTCTACTATCAACCAGGTAGTAAAGTATAAAATCTCACCAGGCTATTCGAAACCGGCGGCGACCTCCCGTAAGTCATACAATACCGCAGTCCGGAAAAACTTTGAAGACTACAGGATCCTGACGGAATCCGGCTTTTTCAAGGTAGCCAGCGCCGCCGATATCGCCGGCGAGACGCCGGGCGCGTCCGGCTCTATCAGCGAGCTGACCCTTCTGGGGACCATTACCGGCCCGACCAGCATAGCGCGTGCCATGATATTGAAAACTGGAGACACAAGCCCCAGGATTTTCGCGCTCTACAAGGTCAACAGCGAGACATCAAACGACGTATGGGGGAACAAGCTGGTATGGATAGCCGATTCCAAAGTGTACATTGAAGCCGGCGGCCAGAAAATGACCCTGGAGCTGTACGCGAAAAAGACCGTTGACCCGAACCAGCAGGGAGCCGCAGCCATCCCCGTCGAGGGCGGAGCCCAGCAGTTCAACCAGACGCTCAGCAGGGCCGAGATCAAACAGAAGGTTTTCAACAACATGGACAACGCGCTCCAGGGATTGCAGGCCGGTCCCTACCGCGTCAACGGGCAGATCGTCGGCTACCGTCTCATCAATGTCCGGCCGAACAACATCATGTTCAAGCTCGGAGCACGGAGCGGCGATATCGTTCGCCGCGTAAACGGGCAGATACTTGACAGCACGCAGAAGCTCATGTCCATGTGGGAATCGATAAAAAACGACCCGAAGATAACCGTTGATCTCGAACGGAATGGCAAGAATATCAGGTACGATTTCAATATAACTGACTGACAAGGAAATGATAATGGATCTATCAATCGCACGAAAAACGGCGCTGGCCTGCATCCTCATTATCGCGCTGCCTTTCCTGGATATCTTTTCACACGGAGACGGCGCGGGAATTGGACGCCTCGACGCCGCACCAAGGAAAGCCCGGAAACCGGCAGCGGAGAAAAAATTCGCCCTCAATTTCAAGGACGTTGAAATAGCGGAATTCATAAACGTGATGGGACAGATGGTCGGCAAGAACATTATCATTGACGACCGCGTCAAGGGCAAGATCTCAATCAGCTCAGCCAAGAAGGTCCCCCTGAGCGAAGCTTATAACGTGATAAAAGCCATACTCGAGGTAAAGGGCCTTGCGATTGTCGAAACCGAAAACCTCATCAAGATTTTGCCCATCGAAGATGCCGTAAAGAAGAACACTTCGGTCATCGTTGACGGCAAGAACCTGTACGACGAAAAGACCATAACATACCTTCTCGAGCTTAAAAACGCTGAAGCGAATGAAGTCGCCGGCGCCCTTCGCGCCCTGAAGTCAAAGTCCTGCGACATCGTCATATACCAGTCCCTCAATATCATTATCATTACCGGCATTACCTCCGAGGTCAATGGTCTCATCAAGATCGCCCAGACGCTCGACTCCAAGGTTGTGTCCGAGGACGGCAAGGGCGTCACCTCCGGATCCATCCATGTGTACCACCTGGAAAACGCCAATGCCGAGGACCTGGCCGCCGTCCTGGCCCGGATCCCCTTCTCCGAGACAGCAAAAATTGACACCTCGCCGATTCAGCAGCCGGTCGAGCCTTCGGACAAAACCAAGCGTGTCACCCAGCAGCACGGCGCCGCAGGGGACAAGACTTCAAAGCTCTCGATCATTGCGAACAAGGAGACGAACTCCCTTGTCATCACGGCGAAGCCCGACGAGTACCAGGAGATCATGCGGATCATCAAGGAGCTGGATATCGTGCGCGAGCAGGTGCTCATCGAGGCCATGATCGTGGAAGTCAATGTTGAGAATGGCTGGGGATTCGGGATCGACTGGATGCTCGGCAACAAGAGCGGCATACACATGTACGGCGGCTCTTCGATAAACAGCTCGTCGTTACCGAATTACAAGGTGCCCGACGCCTTCGGTACGGCCAAAAAGCTCGCGGTCCCGCTGGCCACCGGGTTCCAGCTCGGCTACGTCCCGGACACCAGCGTGCTGGGGTTCGCGCTCCTCAATGCCTCGGCCACGGACGGGAACTTCAACATACTTTCGACGCCGCAGATACTTACCGTCGACAACAGCGAAGCGGAGCTGAACGTGGGCGAGGAAATCGGCGTGCCCACGAACAACCGGATCACGGACCAGAACACCACGTTCCAGACATACGAATACAAGACCGTCGGGATAAAGCTTAAGATCACGCCCCATATCACGAAGAAGCAGCGGATCACGCTGGACCTCTACCAGGAGGTCAACTCGATCATAGGAGAGACACAGCAGCTCTCGAGCGGCTCCCTGGTACCCCCCAAGCTCGGCAAACGTGACATCAAGACCAAGGTCACCGTGTATGACGGCAAGACAATTGTCGTCGGCGGACTCATCAGCAACAAGAAGGACGTCACGGAATCAAAAGTGCCGCTCCTTGGCGACATCCCGGTTCTCGGCTGGCTCTTCAAGCACAAGTCGGTCAATTACAAGAAGACGAACCTTCTCGTTTTCATTACGCCCTACATCGTAACAAAGAAGAACAGGCTCGACACGATCACCAGGCAGAAGATGGATTCCCAAAAGAGGCTGAGAAAGCAGAAATAATTTATGGCAAAAATCAAGACCAACTATCTGGGCAAAATACTGGTGGACCGGAAGATCATCTCTCAGGAAGACCTCCAGGAGGCCCTCCTGGCTCAGAAGAGCACCCCGCTCCGCCTGGGTCAGCTGCTCGTGAAAAAAGGGATGGCGACCGAGGAAGAGGTCCTCTCATGCCTGGCGGAGCAGTATGACATCAAGTTTCTCCCCGCCGTCGACTTCAACGACCCTGACAACCTCTTTTCCGGGATCCCGATCCAGTTCATGAAGCGGAACAAGATGGTGCCCTTCAGGAAAAAGGGGAGCACCATTTTCGTTGGAATCATCGACGTCCTCAACATCCAGCCCCTGGACGATTTGAAAATGATGTTCCCGCAGTTCGATTTCGAGGCGGTACTGACAACCGACGACGAGATACAGCGCATCATAAACCATCACTTCAATGTCATGAAGGCAGAATCGACGGACGACGTCATCGAGGACCTCGAGGAGTCCGATTTCGAGATACTGACATCCTCCATCTCCGAGACCGAGGACATTGCGGACATGGCCAACGAGGCCCCTATCATCCGCCTGGTCAACACCTTTATCAAGCAGGCGGTAACGGACCGCGCCAGCGACATCCACGTTGAACCGTATGAGAAGGAGCTGGCCGTGCGGTTCCGCATAGACGGCATACTCTATAACATGTACACGCCGCCCAAGAAGTACCAGGGCGCCATCCTCTCCCGGATCAAGATCATGGCGAACCTGAACATAGCTGAAAACCGCCTTCCCCAGGACGGGCGCATCCAGCTGAAAATTGCGGGCAAGGACATCGACATCCGGGTATCCACCTTTCCCACCTATCACGGCGAGCGCATCGTGCTCCGCATCCTGAACAAGTCCGACATGAGCTTTGACCTGGCGGCCATCGGCTTTGACGAGCATACACTCAGGGAATTCGACAAGCTCATCAAGAAAACCTACGGCATCGTGCTCGTCACCGGTCCGACGGGAAGCGGCAAATCAACGACCCTGTACAGCGTTTTACAGCAGCTGAAGGGAGAGGACGTGAACATCCTGACTGTCGAGGACCCGATCGAGTACCAGATTCCCGGGATCGGGCAGATGCAGGTCAAGCCCGGCATCAATCTGACCTTTGCCAGCGGCCTCCGCTCGATCCTCCGCCAGGACCCGGACATCGTCATGGTCGGTGAAATCCGCGAC
>JAKJGD010000548.1 GCA_022704585.1 Spirochaetota bacterium
GTCCAATGCGGCCGGCATCCTGCCGGTACACAATTTCTCGGGCGGGTCCCACGGCGAAGCGCACAAGATCTCCGGCGAGGTAATGGCCAACCGTTTCAACACCAAGTACGATACCTGCAAGCCGTGCGCGATCATGTGCGGCCACAAGGGGACGGTCAACGGCAAGGACCGCCACATCCCCGAGTACGAGACCATCGGGCTCATGGGCTCCAATCTCGACGTATTCGACCCGGTCGTCATCACCGAATGGAACGAGCTCTGCTCGGCGTACGGCATGGACACCATCTCCGCCGGCGGCACGCTGGCCTGGGCGATGGAGGCCACGGAGAAAGGGCTTATAAAAACCGGGCTGAAGTTCGGGCAGGTCAAGGGCGTGGCCGAGATGATCAGGGACATTGCCTATCGCAAGGGCATCGGCAACGACCTGGCGGAAGGATCGCGTGCCGCATCGCGGAAATTCGGCGGCGAGGACTTCGCCATCCATGTCAAAGGCATGGAGATGGCGGCGTACGACCCGCGCGGATGCGTGGGCCACGGACTCTCATATGCCGTTGCCAACCGGGGCGCCTGCCACCTGTCAACGAGCCTCTTCACGCTCGAATCGTACTTCGGCATGGCCAGCCCGTATGCGACCCGCGGGAAGCACACCATGGTCAAGTTCATGGAAAACACCTACGCGGCAATGAACTCGCTCCACATCTGCCACTTCACCGCCTTCGCCGTGTTCCTGGAGCCGCCGCTCATCAAGCTGTCCCCGACGCCGCTCCTCTGGCTCCTGACGCAAAATCTCACGCCGCTGGCGCTGAACCTCATGGACGTGAGCCTCTGGCCGGAAATGTGGCACTCCACCGTGGGCAAGCCCTACATCCCCTACATCAGCATGCTCCGGTTCCTGAAAACGGGCGAGCGCATCCACGTGCTGGAGCGCTGGATGAACACCCGGGAGGGCATCTCGAAAAAGGACGACACCCTTCCCCACCGGCTCCTGACCGAAGGCCGCAGGTGCGACCAGGAGGAGCATGTCGTGCCGATCGAAAAGATGCTGGGTAAATACTACAAGGCACGCGGATACGATGAGAACGGAATACCGAAAAAGCGCACGCTGAAACGCCTCGGCATCGAGATCAAATGATACGCATTCCCCCGGCCGCGGAACAACCGCGCGGGGGAGCAGAAACTATAAGAGAGGATCGATTATGCATATACCAGATTATTACGAATTTTTCAATCATCTCAAGATAATGTCCGGCAAGCGGGTACTGGAGAGCATCCCTTCGGAGCTGGCAAGTTACGACGCGTACAAACCGCTCGTGATAGCCGATAAAAGCATCACCGAAAGCGGGCTCGTGAAAAAATTCATAACGGCATTCGCCGATACCGGCATGACCCTCGGCGGGATTTACGACGAGGTGCGGGACTACGCCGGCATATCCCTGGCGCTGAACGCGGAGGTGATCTTCCGCGAGCGGGGGTGCGATTCCATCATCGCCCTGGGAAGCGGTCCGGTCGTTGACGTTGCCAAGGCGCTGAACGTGCTCGTTTCGGAAAACAGCGGCACGCTGCAGCCGTACATGGACGGCGCCCCGATCGGGAAGCACCTGAAGCCCCTGATCTACGTATACGCCTGCTGCTCAATGGGCCTGGAGGCGACCGGCTACCTGTCCATCGACAACCGCGTGATGAAGTCCGACTTCCTCTTCCCGGACGTCATCATGATCGACCCGCGCCTCGCACCGGGCTGCTGCCCGCCCTGCGCGGCCGAGTCCGCAGTGATCGCGCTCGACCACGCGCTGGGCGCAGGCGCGGGACCGGAGCCGAGCCCCATGCTCGACGCCTATATCCACGCGGCGCTCAGGTTCCTGGCCGAGAACATGAAAAAGGGTGTGAAAAAGCCCGGGGACAAAGCCGCGAGCATGGCGCTGGCCAACGCTTCGGCAATGGCAGCCGTCGCCTTCTACAACTCGAAGCCGGGCATGGTGCACCTGCTGGCCGTCGAGCTGGCGCGGATCACCGGCACGTCGGCCGGCAGATTCATGCGGGTCCTTCTCCCTTACAGGATGGCCTACATGCTCAGTAAAAAAATGAAGATACGGGACGAGCTCTACCTGGCCCTCGCCGGCTTCGACGCCTACTCGTCAACGCCGGAAGGCGAGCGGACACGGAAGGGGATCGAGGCGGTGCTCGACCTG
>JAKJGD010000549.1 GCA_022704585.1 Spirochaetota bacterium
CGGATTCCCGGTCGCCTGCGAAAAATCCGGCCTGGGCTATGATGCCATGGTGCAGAGGATCCTGGAAGATACGCTTGGCCGCGAGTCCCTGGCATGAATTTCCGCTATCAGGTCCTCCCCTCGGACCGCGAGGATGTGCGGCGCATCGTAGACTCCACGGGCTTCTTCTACCCCGATGAAGTGGACATGGCCGTCGAACTCGTCCAGGCACATCTGGAACAGGGTCCGGACTCCGGCTATCATTTCGTGTTCGCGCAGGACGCCGGCGGCGTGCACGGCTACACCTGCTACGGCCCGGTTGCGTGCACGCGCGGCAGCTTCGACCTGTATTGGATCGCGGTGGACAAGAACCGCCAGCAGCAGGGCCTGGGCCGCGAGCTGCTTGAGCATACCGAGATCTGCATCCAGGCCTCCGGCGGGATGCGCATCTACATCGAGACCTCGGCGCGCGAGCTCTACCGGCCGACGCAGCGGTTCTATGAACGCTGCGGGTATGAGGCCGAAGCGCGGCTCAAGGATTTCTACGCCCCCGGCGACAGCAAGATCATCTATGTGAAGCATTTTTAGGAGAAGCGGGCGGTTGGACGGCGAGGTCGTGGGAACGTGAAGCTGGTCTTCGACGATATCACGCTTTCCCCCTGTGAGGGCGAAGAGCGCCTGGGCGCCAAGATCGCCTTGAGCCACGGCATCGCGGAACCCGCCGTGATCAGCATCCTCAAAAAATCGCTGGATGCCCGTCACAAGCGTCGGATCGTCTATCGCTATAAGCTCCTGGCCGAGGTCCCAGATAGCGTCGCCCGGGAGGTGTTGAAGCATCCGAGGGTCCGCCCGTACGTCCCTGAACCGCAGGCACCCGCCCTCATCGCCCAGGCCACCGGACTAGAGGTGATCATCGTCGGCGCCGGACCGGCAGGGCTTTTCTGCGCCTTGCGCCTGATCGAGGCCGGGGCTACGGTCACCGTTTTAGAGCGCGGCGCGCCGGTGGAGAAGAGGCTCCATGATATCCAGGACCTCAAAGCCTCCGGCACCCTGGACCCCGAGAGCAATGTGCTGTTCGGGGAAGGCGGCGCCGGCACCTATTCGGACGGCAAACTCACCACCCGCATTCACAGACCGGAAACGGCCTGGTTTTTTCGTACCCTGGTCGAATGCGGGGCCCCGGAATCCATCCTGTACGAACAAAAACCCCATCTGGGCACCGACCGTCTGGCGCCACTGCTACGCCGCATCCGCGAGCGTATCCACGCCGCGGGGTCGAGGATCGTGTTTCATGCCCGGGTGGTCGATTTTTTGAGCGCGCACGGGGCCCTGCAGGGGGTGCTGACCCAGGACGGAGAGGCCTACCGCGGCTCTGCCGTCGTGCTGGCCACCGGCAATTCGGCGCGCGATATGTACGCGCTGCTTTTATCCAAGGGCTTTCACCTGGAGAAAAAGGGGTTTGCCGTGGGATTGCGGATTGAACACCCGCGCAAGCTCATCAACGCCATTCAGTACGGACCCATGGCCGAAGGCCCGCTGTTGCCGAGCGCCGAATACGCCCTGAGCTTCACCAACCGCGCCACGGGCCGCGGTATATACTCCTTCTGCATGTGCCCCGGAGGCGAGGTGATCAATGCATCCTCGGAGCAGGACCGCCTGTGCGTCAACGGCATGAGCTACGCGGCGCGCGACTCGGCCTTTTCAAACGCGGCCCTGGTCGTCAGCGTGCATCCCTCCGACCTCCCCGACCACCCCCTCTCCGGCATCGAGTGGCAGCGCCGGCTCGAGGCAGGGGCCTACACCGAGGGCGGCTCACAGTTCACGGCCCCGGCCCAGCGCATCACCTCGTTTCTGAATGGCAGGCTCGACACGGACCTGCCGGAGAGCTCCTACCGTCCAGGCGTCCGCGCGGCCGTGCACGCCTACCTGCCGGACTGGATCGTGGATGAACTGAGGACGGCCCTGCGCGTCTTCGATACCCGCATGCGCGGTTTCATCACCCGCGAGGGTGTTCTGATCGGCGTGGAAACGCGCACATCCTCGCCGGTAAGGATCACGCGCGACGCGAACTATGAAGCGCTCAACCGGCCGGGGTTATTCCCCATCGGCGAAGGCGCCGGCTATGCCGGCGGGATCGTCAGCTCGGCGGTTGACGGCATCCGCGCCGCGGACGCGATCGTGAAGAAGGTGCGACCCCTGGGTCCGTAATC
>JAKJGD010000550.1 GCA_022704585.1 Spirochaetota bacterium
ACCTATAACCGGCGGTGCGCGCGTGGTGCGCCTGCCAATCCCAGACGAGGTGCTTTCAGATGAAACACAGCAAGATGATCATTCAACTATCCGCTGCCGTTCTGCTCGCATGCGCGAGCCAGTTCTTTGATCTTTTCGGGGCCACGGAACTTAGAATAGCGGGCAGGATCGAATCGCTGGGCAAGAATAATGCCATCACCATACTCTTCAATGAAAAGCCCGCGGAGAAGTCCTACTACATCGTCAGGAGCGAGGATGTATGCGGAACGGTCGAGGTCCTGTCAGTGGTTTATGACCGGGGCGGCAGGTACAAGTACCGCGTTGTGGCCCGCTACAAGCTCACCAATGCCATGTATGCCCCGCAGATCCGGGCCGGTGCGGATATCGCGCTCCTGGCCATGACCGGAGAAATCCGGGAGTATCCGGACGAGACTCGCGGAGAGGAGCCCGCATACCGAAAAAGCATAACGACGGCGAAAGACGGCCGGGAGATGCTGCTGGTGCCGGAGGGCAAGTTCGTTTTCGGATCGAATGCGGGCGACCGGGACGAGTCTCCCGAGCAGGTGCTCTTTCTTGATAATTACTACATCGACAGGTACGAGGTATCGAATGAAGACTTCATGAGATATGTCAGGGCCGTGAACGTGAAGCCGCCCGCGTCGTGGGAAGGGGCATCGTACCCGGAAGGAAGCGGCGGCCTTCCGGTGCTGGTGACCTATTACGAAGCGGAGGCATACGCGCGATGGGCGGGAAAGCGCCTGCCGACCGAGGAGGAGTGGGAAAAAGCGGCACGCGGACAGGGGAGGGCTTCGGGTGCAGAAGCCGGGAACCGGACGTATCCCTGGGGCTCTTCGTTCGATCCGGAGAAGGCCAATTGCGCCGATTTCTGGGCTGCCGAGAAGACCGGTGCCCATCTCAAGATGCGGTTCAACACTGCAGACCGGGGCCTGATGCCGGTCATCTCGTTCGATCCCGAGGGGGCGTCCCCGTGCGGAGCCGCCAACATGGCCGGTAACGCGCGCGAATGGACATCGAGCTGGTACCAGCCCTATAAGGGAAGCGGGACCAGGCAGGGCTCGCAGTACAGGAAATACGGCAAACAGTACAAGGTGGTTCGCGGCGGCGCCTGGTACAGCTCCCGGTACGAGCTGCGCGTCTCCAACCGTGAGACTGGAGGGGCGCCCAATCTTCACACCGACAATACCGCCGGTTTCAGGTGTGTTAAAAACGCCGACATCATTGATCTGGAGTGATACCGGTCCAATTTTAGCCGAAGAAATGAAATTTTCGTTGATTATATTGAAGATATAGTAGCCGATAGTTAACTATGAAGAGGAAATCATGAGATTTTTCCGTTTTCTTGCAAAAAATATTAGCTATACCTTTGCAATCGCCCTGATTTCGGTGTTTTCCAGCTGGGTATTAAGCATCCTTGCGTTTTTCCTTGGCACATCCTTCATAGTCATATCGTACGATAAGCTCTCAACCAACCTGATGAAATGGCTGCCGATAGCCGTCGCGATTCCAACGTTGATACATTACATCATGTTTGGCATGCTCGAGCCAATCGGCATTCCGGCGTTTTTAAAATCGCTGCGAGCTGTCAACAGGGCCTACCGGGATGACCTCGAGGTGACGAACGACGAGCTGACCGCGGTATATACGAATTTCTCCGATATTCCCATGATCAATCTCCTGACAGCCGTGACCAACACGGTACTGGCACCCATTATTGTCATCGCCCTGTCCTTCTACGAGTACCAGACGAGCACCAGTTATACGACCGCGGAGTTCCTTGCCGTCGTCAAGGTGAGCAGCCTGACCGTTATCATCATTATAGTGCTCTACGGCATGGCGACCTACCTCATCAGCGAGACCCTGACGAACAGGGAACGTACCCAGTTGTATAACAGGATCGTGCAGGCAGGCATGCGGTTCAAGCCGCGGGCGTTGATCGGCATAAGGATCAAGTTCCTCTTTTTCGTCTGGCTCATGGTCATCACGCTGCTTACCTTTGCGGCCTTGATGGAGAAGGTCCGATTTTCCGGCGAGTATTCCCTGGCGCTGATCGGGGTGTATTTCGGTATTTCGATCCTCGCGAGCTTTTTACTGATGCAGATTACCACTGGCTCGATCATGCGGATCCTCAATGACCTGATCCGGGTCGCGCGGGCGATCGCTTCGGGCG
>JAKJGD010000033.1 GCA_022704585.1 Spirochaetota bacterium
TATACCCGATAGCGAAGGACGCACGGGGGCCGCATGCGATACCGGTCGGAAAGGATTTTAAGAACGCCAGGATAACGAAGATCATCCTTTTCTGCAACAGGGGCACGATGGATGTGTCGGCCCTGAAGCTCGCGACGCCCGTGGAAATGAAGGGGAAATTCGAGCCCAAGAACACCGTCTCGCGCGCACAGGACGCGAAGCTGTCCGTAGACGGCATCGAAATAACAAGGGACCGGAACGATAACCTGACCGACATCGTAAGGGGAGTCACCCTTACCCTCAAGCGGCCCTCGGCCGGCGAGCTAGACCTGAATGTCGAGCACAGCATAGACTCTTCGCTGGAAAAGATCAAGAAGTTCGTCGACGCATACAACAAGTACCTTGATTATCATGCCGATATCACCAGGGCGGCGAAGGCCCAGAAGCCCGGCGATTATGAAAAGATGCTTTCGGAGTCCGGACTTTTCGTGGGCGACATGACCATGATGAGGCTTGAGAGCACGCTCAGGATGACCGTGACCGGCGCCTATCCAAACGGAGCGGACAGGCCGATCAAGATGCTTGCGCAGATGGGTGTTACGACCGGCGCGGTAAACGCGGCATGGGAGTCGATCAAGTCCGGCAAGCTCGTCATCGACGAGCCCATGCTCAGGAAGGCCATAATGGAAAACCCGGAGGGAGTGCTGATGTTTTTCGGATCGGACACCGACGGCGACGACAAGCCCGACGAGGGCATGGCCTACAAGGTCACGTACGTGCTGAAGCCGTACATCCAGCCGGGCAAGAACATCATCGCTGCCCAGATCGAGAACGAGGACAGCTCCATCAAGATAGCCGATGACAGCATCAAACGCCACGAGGACCATCTGAGAAAATACGAGGAAAAGCTCCGGACCAAATTCGCCCACATGGAACAGGCAATCTCCGAGACCAACGCGCAGAAGCAGTGGATGAAGCAGCAGATGGGCGGGATGTCGGGCGGCGGTTCAGGCGACAGGGATAAATAAGGCAGAGAGGTGCGGCGTGCAGGTCATGATCAACGATTGCCCGGTTGAATTCGGGCTGGAGAGCGAGAAAAACATTGCCGATATCGTCAATTCGGTTTCGGCGTGGACCCGGGAGCGGGACCTGATATTCTATGAGCTCTTTATCGACGACAGACCGTACCCGGTCGATGCGCCCCCTGACAGGAGCCTTGACGAGGTCGGAGTAATAAACTGTATCGTACAATCGAAAGCCGATATCGTTTTCTCGTCGGCCGACGAGGCGATGCGCTACTGCGACAGGGTCGAGGCGTTCACCGGCAGTGCCGGTGATACCGGCGCGCTGAGCGTGGGCGACCGGGCCGATCTCGTGACCGGCGTGTCCTGGCTTCTGGAGGTTTTCTTCAAGGTCGTGAGTCTCCTGGGCGTCGACGCGGGCGGCGTGAAGTACCGCGACCGTGCGCTCTCCTACTACGCGCGCTTGCTCGAGACGCTCCGTGACGCGCTTACCGCAGCGGACGGCGCCCCGGGGTTGAACGAAGCCCTTGGAGCGCATGAAGGCATCTTTGCCGACATCAAGGGAATATTCCGAATGCTCCTCCTGAGCGACGCCATGCGCTCGCTCATCGTACAGAGCGTTGATTCGCCCGATGTGCTCCTCTCGTCGCTCAGGCAGATGGGGGAGGAGCTAGCGGAGCAGCTGGCAAACGTCGAAGCGGCAGCCGTAGCCTACCAGACCGGAAAGGACGCGGACGCAGCGGGACGGTTGAAGGGCTTCGTCGATTTCATATACCGCTACACGCGGATCTGCTCGCAGATAATGCCGGTCTTTCGCGTGGACCTGTCCGAAGTGGAGGTCAACGGGGTGAGCATGGAGAAGCTGAACCGGGATTTACGGAACCTGCTCCATAACGTCATAGAAGTGATGGAAAACAGCGACATCATCAGCCTCTCTGACATCCTCGAATACGAGATCAAGCCGGCGCTGGAAGGCCTGCGTCCCTATATAGACCTGCTGTCGGGCCGGATCGCCGGCCGGTAGCGCCGGCGTGACTGTCCGCTGACGCGTGTAATTTAGCTTGATTTATTTTATACGATACTCCGTATTGTTAACTTGTTGTGAAACCCGACTGTCATTCCGGCCATAGCGCAGCGAAGAGCCGGAGTCCATATTTTTCGCATGGATTCCCGCTTTCGCGGGAATGACAGGCTTCATTTAGTGTAATTGATATACGCCATGAGTACTGAAAAGAAAAAACCATGGGGCGGCCGGTTTACCGGGGCGCTGTCAGGCACGGCAGAGAAGATATCGTCATCGATACAATTCGACGCGCGCCTCTACCGCCAGGACATCCGCGGCTCCATCGCCCACGCCGGCATGCTGAACCGGATCGGCATCCTGTCCGGCGCCGAGCTGGCGGATATCCGCCGGGGACTGTCCGACATCGAGAAAGAGATCGACGCGGGGACCTTCGCGTTCAAAACCTCGCTCGAAGACATACACATGAACATAGAGGCCGCACTTACCGAGCGGATCGGCGACGCGGGGCGGAAGCTCCACACGGCGCGTTCGCGCAACGACCAGGTGGCGCTGGACGAAAGGATGTACCTGCGCGACGAGGCGGTCGAGGTCCGCGGCCTGCTGGACGCGCTCGTCGGCGTCCTCGTCGGCATCGCGGAACAGAACATTGACGTGCTCATGCCGGGGTACACCCACCTCCAGGTGGCCCAGCCGGTGCGCTTCAGCCAGCACATGCTCGCGTATGCGTGGGGCTTCCTGCGTGATGCGAAACGTCTCGACGCTGCCTCTGACGCATGCTCGCTCCTGCCCCTCGGGTCGGGCGCCCTGGCCGGGCTCAACTATCCCGTCGACCGCGAGTTCGTGCGGAAGGAGCTGGGCTTTGAGGGAATCGTGCCCAATTCGATGGACGCGGTAAGCGACCGCGACTTCATGCTCGACTTCTGCTACTTCGCCGCGGTCTGCGGAGTGCGTCTCTCCCGCTTCAGCGAGGAGCTGGTCCTCTGGTCTTCGTCCGAGTTCGGTTTTATACGGCTCGCGGACGCCGTTACCACCGGCTCGTCCATAATGCCGCAGAAGCGTAATCCGGACATAGCGGAGCTGATACGGGCCAAGTCGGGCCGGCTCGCCGGGAACCTGGTTTCCCTCCTGACCCTGCTGAAGGGCCTGCCCATGACCTATAACCGCGACCTTCAGGAGGACAAGGAAAGGGTTTTTGATTCCATTGACACTATGAAGCTCGCGCTTGCGGGCATGGCCGAAATGCTTTCCGGCATGACCCTTAATGTCGAACGGATGAAAAAGGCCGTGTTCAGCAATTTCTCGACCGCGACAGACATCGCCGACTACCTTGCGCGCAAGGGGGTGCCTTTCAGGAAATCACACGAGATCGTCGGCAGGCTCGTCCGCTCCTGCGAGGAGCAGGGGACCGATTTCTTCGCCCTGAAAGCGGCGGATTTCAAAAAGCTCGCCCCGGAGTTCGATGACGACATCGTCGGGGTAGTGGACCCCGCACGCTCCGTCGAGGGCAAACTCTCCGCCGGGAGCACGGCTAAAAATGAAGTGCTGGCGCAAATAGAGGCGCTGAAAAAGCTGCTCGGGTAGGGCCCGCCCCCGGAATTATTTTATACGACGAAATCTTTCTCCTTGACAATTTTTATCAGGTGCTTGCTTACTATCCCTTAATCAAAAACAGGGGCCGGGCGAACAATTACAAGCGCAGCGGCCTTGGGATACGGATATGAACATGAAAGATAAAAAGAAAGCGGACCTTGACTGGAAAACTCTTCCCTTCGACTATCACAAGACGGATTACAATATCCGTTATTACTGGAAAAACGGCACCTGGTCTGCCGGCGAGGTGGTTTCCGACGAGCACATCTCCCTGCATATGGCAGCGCCGACGCTCCACTACGGACAGGAGGCCTTTGAGGGCCTCAAGGCTTTTGAGACAAAAGACGGCAGGGCGGTGGTCTTCAGGCCCCTGGAGAACTCGCATCGGCTGCAGAGGAGCTGCGAGCGCATATTCATACCGCCCGTGCCCGACGAGTTGTTCATTGAAGCCGTGCAAAAGGTGGTGAAGGCCAACCTGAAATACCTGCCGCCCTACGGCACGGGTGCCAGCATGTACCTTCGGCCCCTGGTGATAGGGACCGGCGCCCGCGTGGGACTGGGGCCCGCGTCCGAATACCTGTTCGTGCTGTTCGCAACGCCGGTGGGCCCCTACTACAAGGGCGGCTTCAAGCCGGTCAAGGCGCTGGTCGTGGAGGATTTTGACCGGGCCGCGCCGATGGGCGTGGGTGACTGCAAGGTCGGCGGAAACTACGCTGCCGGCCTGGGCGGCGCCGAGGTCGGCCATGACCGCGGCTACCCGGTCGTGCTCTATCTTGACTCGAAGGAAAAGCGCTACATCGACGAGTTCAGCACGTCGAATTTCATCGCCATCCGGGACAATACCTATATTACGCCCAAGTCGCGGAGCATACTGCCGAGCATCACCAACGACAGCCTCTCGGTCATTGCGCAGGACCTGGGCATGATTGTGGAGCGCCGTCCGGTCGAGGCGAGCGAGCTGGAGACATTTAACGAGGTGGGTGCGGTCGGCACAGCCGCCGTTATTACCCCGGTGAACCTGATCCGGTTCCGCGACCGCGACTACAGCTTCGGCAGCGGCGAACAGGCCGGGCCGGTCATCACCCGTCTCTACGAGCGTTTGACGGGCATACAGTACGGCGATTACGAGGACAAGAACGGCTGGCTCGTCGAGGTTAAATAGAGCATTGTAACGGGTCGGGTTAAAACCCGGCCCTGCAGGGGATTAAACGCCTGTCTCAGGTGAGGCCTTAACTAATACCGCGGCAGATGTTATTGAAGGGGTTGTCCCCAAAGTACGTTATATCGTTCTGTCATCGCGAGCGAAGCGAAGCGATCTGTTGCCTGCCACGAATAGCTGCATTATTGATTGAAATATCGTTAAAAAAATTACCCTGAGCATCATGATGCAGATCGCTTCGTCGCTTTGCTCCTCGCAATGACACATGTCGGAACGGCCACTTTCATTCATTTCGGAAGATACTTTTTCACGATCCCCATCAGCACTTCCTGGCCCGCCCTGTTCAGGTGGACCGGGTCGGATGCATAATCAGGATTGAGGCCCCCGTTCCGGTAGAGGCTGGGAAACACATTGATGAAGGTTGCGCCGAACTTTCGGCAGGTCTTCTCCAGGCGGGTATTCAGCCGGAGCATGGTTGAATTCTTGATATACAGCCTCGGATTGACAGGAAGGTTGCTTATGCAGTACACCCTTTCGCATATCGATTTGTAAAAGCCGATCAGCTCCTCGTAGTTGCGGGCCGTGGTCTCCTCCGGGTACGACTTCACGACATCGTTGCCGCCGACGAGGACGACTATGATCGCGGGCCTGAGTTTCCGGACTTTTTCCTTTCGTGCCAGCACGTCGGCGGTCGTGCTCCCGCGGTGTGAATAGTTGCAGGCCGGGATGGTAAGGAATGCCTGGAAGTCGATGAGCTCCATGTTGCTGTCGCCCTCGAACAGGACGCAGCCGGCAGTGCAGGCCTTTTTATTGTTTTCCTGGACCTTCTTTACGTGGCGCAGCCATATCTGGCGCTGCGTGAGCTGTTTGCCGGTGCATCCGGCCGCGCCCAGGAGAATTACGGCGCAAAGAGCGATCGCTGCTGTCTGTCTGTTCATAGGTGTTGAATTTCCTGGAGGCATGTGGCCTTCGCGGGCGTCCCGGTTTCCCGCGGTCAACGAGAATGGCCCTGACGCGGGCAGTCTGTCAATCAGAAAAAGGCCGCCGCGCACAAACGGAAAGAGCACCGAAGTGCTCTTTCCATGAAGTAATACTGTTGGCGCAGGGCACCATGCGGTGATCCTGCCGCGCCCGGGGCCGCGCCGGTGAAGTGCCGTCCGGCGGTTGCCGTTGCGCTATGATGAAGTGACCCGCTCTGCCTGGATCGCGAGATATTTGACAAGCGTCTGCTCGGTTATCGCACCCATGGTGACGAGGATTATACCGATCAACCCGCCCTCTTTTTTTTGCACTTCTATGGCTTTTTCAAGCTGTTCCTGGGATATTTCCTTGTTGTCCAGGAGTATTTCGCCCAATAACGGTCTGGCCATGCTCTTCCTCCCTAAGATATCTTTATGACGGGCTGTGCCGTGTCATTGCAACAATAATCTACGTATCGCGTCATTCCAGAGCTGGACCTGATGGTCGCGCTCCGATTTACTCATCCCCGGTTTGTACGAGGACGCTATCCTGTTCGTTTTTGCGATCTCGCCGATGGAGCCGAACACGCCCCCCGTGATGCCGGCAAGATAGGCGGCCCCCAGGGCCGTGGACTCGGTGATCTCCGGCAGGAGGACCGGTATGTTGAGGATGTCCGACTGGAACTGCATGAGGAAGGCGTTCTTTGTGGCACCGCCGTCCACGCGAAGCTCCGGCACCTTCATCCCCGTGTCCTCCTGCATCGCCTCTACCAGGTCGCGCGACTGGAGCGCGATCGATTTAAGCGCCGCCATGACGATGTCCTCGCGGGTCGTGTCCCTTGTCAGGCCGAACATTGCGCCCCGCGCGTCCATGTTCCAGTGGGGGGCGCCCAGCCCGACGAAGGCAGGCACCAGGACCACCTGGCTCTCCTTGGCGACGGAGCGCGCCATTTTTTCCGACTCGGCACTGTTTTCGAAAAATTTCAGGTAGTCCCTGAGCCACTGCACGACCGCACCGCCGATGAAGACCGAGCCCTCGAGCGCATACACCGGGTGGCCGAAGGTGTCGCAGGCAAGGGTGGTGAGAAGACCGTTCCGGGAGATGATGAAATTCTCGCCGTTGTTCATCAGCATGAAACAGCCGGATGACGATGCCGTCCGGCAGACCGGGCGCGCCTTTCGTGACCCCGAATTTCGAAGCGGACGCCTTGACCTCGGGAAGCACCTTCGTGGGTACCGACAGGATCTCCAGGAGCTTCCCGGACCAGTTCTTTTCCTTTATGTCGAACATCAGGGTGCGGGAGGCATTGGTATAGTCCGTGGCGTGCGATACGCCGCCGGTAAGATTCCATAATATCCAGGTGTCGATGGTGCCGAAGAGTAGCTTGCCGCTCTCGGCCTGAGTGCGCGCACCCTGCACGTTGTCCAGGAGCCACTTGACCTTGGTGCCGGAAAAATACGCGTCGATCACCAGGCCCGTAGTCTCGCGGAAAAGCTGTTCGTGGCCCGCCTGCTTGAGTTGGTTGCAGATGTCCGTGGTCCTGCGGCATTGCCATACGATCGCGTTGTAAATGGGCTTGCCGGTGTCGCGGTCCCACAGGAGCGAGGTTTCGCGCTGGTTGGTGATCCCGATCGCGATTGCGTCGGAGGGTGAGAGCCCTCCGTCCTTGATCGCCCGTGGAATAAGCGCGCTTACCGAGTCCCATATTTCAACGGCGTCATGCTCTACCCACCCGGGTTTCGGGAAATGCTGCGTGAACTCGCGGTATGCGCTGGAAACGGGCAATCCCTTCTCGTCGAAACAATATACCCTGTTGCCGGTCGTTCCCAGGTCTATGGCAATTATGAAGCGTTTTCCCATCGAAAGCCCCTGCGATGCGTTTTAGTTTGACAGTTGGCCTGCCGGTTATGCCCGTTCCTGTGTCCGGTCTCGGAACCGGCCGAGTCAGGGCGAGTGTTCGATACTACCCGTTTTTAAAGATGAGTGTCAATTAAAAATTAATCCATACGGGTGAAACCTATGAAAATTTATATATACGGGTGCGCCGGAGCGGCGTGGGCGGGCTTTTTACCTTGCCCGGAGGCCGGTTCATGTCGATAATACAAGTGTCCGCGGGTGTCGCGGTATCTCCCGACCGGGGCTTGTGAACGGGTAACATTTCATGCTGGAATCCATCTTACAAACAGGGCGGCGCGCATTATACGTCGCAGAAATCGGGCTTAACCATAACGGCGATTTAAACACCGCCCGGGCCATGATAGAAGCCGCGGCCCGTGCAGGGGCCGATGCGGTAAAGTTCCAGACGTTCGTGCCCGAGCTCATGAGTTCGGTGTATACATCGGACCTCATGGAAACCGGCGCCGAGCGGAAACCGGACAGGGGCCTGATAGACTTTTTCAGGCGGTTTGTCCTTACCCGGGACCAGTACCGGGAGCTTAAAGCTGCGGCCGAGGGTCTCGGCGTGCTTTTTTTCTCCTCGGTGTTCGACCTGGATTCGCTGGAACTGCTGGAGGGGCTGGGGACCGCGCTCTACAAGCTTGCCTCATCCGAGGTTACCAATCACCCCCTCATAGAGGCGGTCGCGGGAACGGGCAAGCCGGCTATCCTGTCCACCGGGATAGCGACGGAGGAGGAGATAGGGATGGCGGTGGACCTATTCCGGCGGAAGAGCGGGTCCGAGCTTGTGCTGATGCACTGCGTATCGCTCTACCCGGCCCGGCCCGAGCAGGCGAACCTTGCCAGGATCCCGGCCCTCTCTGGCCGCTTTGGACTTCCGGTAGGGTTCTCCGATCACCTGCGCGAGCACACCGCACCGATGCTGGCGGCGGCCCTGGGGGCGCGGATTTTCGAAAGGCATTTTACTATTGACAGATTTCACGATTGCCCGGATAAAGATATCTCGTGCACGCCGGAGGAGTTTGCCGCGATGATACAGGAGGTCGAGGAGGCCGCCGCCATGATCGGTGACGGTACCATCTCGTACGGCGAAGCCGAGGCCGGTACGGCCCGGGGGGCGCGAAGAAGCCTGTTCGCCCGCCGGCATATTCCGCGCGGCGCGATCATCGGGGAGGACGATCTGGTGTCACTCCGGCCCGGCGTCGGGATTCCCGTATATGAGCGGGACCGGGTTATCGGGAAGCGGAGCAGGGTCGATATACCTGTTGAATATCTGATCAGAAAAGAATATATTTAATTTGCCGGGAGTGTATACATGAAGATCAGGGGACTGCTGTGCGCCTGCCTCTGCCTGTTCACCATGCGGTGCGCCACATACTATCATATATTCAGCGGCGAGAAGAGCACGTACTTCACCGAGAAGGAGACTTCGCTGCTGGAAAAAACGACCCGGTCGATCGAGTTCGATTACGGGTACGACCAGGGGATGGGACTGGACTACGTGTTTCCCGTGACCCGCGGTTATTCAACCTTCAAGGAGGGAGACAGGGAGCTGTCCCGCGCCCTTGAAGACATAGACAACAAGACACTTATCGCTTACTATGAGAAAATCTACCGGCTCAAGAAGCTGACCGAAATGAAGATGGAGCAGTACCGCGAGGACGGCAACTGGAAAAACTACACGTATCTGGAGAAGTACCTGAAGCCCCCGCTCGAGCATTACACCGGGACCCTGGAGAGGCAGGCCGTCAGGAGGGACCGCGCTTATTCTGCCGATATTGAAAAAAGAAAGAAAGCCATAGACGAAAATGTCCGATTTGAGAAGAGAAAGCTTGAATTCGAGGCAATGTGGAAAAATGACTATAATTCCTAACGGGGCGGAAGGGGCGCCGGCGCGGCGGCGCAATCCGGTCATGTGCGCCCTGGCGCTGGCGGCGCTCGTTGCAGCCTTCGCCGCTGCCGCGGCGCCGGCGATTGCCGCCCGGGCTTCCGTCAGCGTGCTCTGCTACCACACGTTCCTCGACAAAAAGAAGATGGACCCGTATTGCTTCACCGTGGGGGAGCTTTCTTCCCATATAGCGCAGCTCAAGAAGCAGGGGTTCCGGTTCGTTTCTATCGGCGACGTTGTCAGCGGCCGGATCACGGGTACGAATAACGTGCTGGTAACAATCGACGACGGCAACAGGAGCGTATACGAGGCCTTCCAGAAGGTCTTCAAGCCCAACGGTATCCGCCCCCTCCTCGGGATATATCCCAACATCATAGACAAGAAGAAATACGCGCTTACCTGGGACCAGCTCTCCTATCTCGCGAACAACGGGTGCGATATCGCGGCCCACGGGTACTTCCATGAGAAGATCAACCAGGAGCTCAAGGACAAGAGGCCGGCCGTGTTTAACATGGAAATCTTCAAATCCAAGCAGGTCCTTGAAGAAAAGCTGAACCGCAGGATAACGGTATTCCTCTATCCATTCGGCCTCAAGACCGAAGCCGGCATGGCTGCGCTCAAGGAGGCGGGGTACCGTTACGCCTTTACCATCAAGCGCGGCAAAATTGACCTCCCTGTGGTAACCGGCGGAGACCGCCCCTTCGAGCTCCCGCGCTACATGGTCACCCGGACCACATGGAATATCTGCCTCAACAGGCTCATGAAGAATGCCGGCATGAAGGGCGAAACGGCGGTGGCGGCGGCCGATGGCGGACCTGACCGCTCTCCGCTGTCTGCCGTGAACTCGTACCCGCTCCTGAAGGATATCGATCCGATCA
>JAKJGD010000551.1 GCA_022704585.1 Spirochaetota bacterium
GAAATTGCCGTTCAAGTATAACATAAATTCTGCCGCCCTGTCTTGTACATTTTAGAGAGAATCCTGACGGACTCCATAGTGTACACTATTTTTATTCGGTCCTCTGGGCCGTGTTGCCGGGTGCGGGGCTGTGCGGGCGGTTATTTTCCCCTGAATACGGGGAGTATCCTCGCGTTCTCCATGTCGTCCACCGTCTTGTTGACAATGCGCACGATCTCTTTCGTTGTCACCCTGTCGGGGTCGATCGTGTTGATGCTCGAATCGAGATACCGGATGTATTCCTCCATGGCCATCACCGTGTCCTCTGTTTCAAGGCAGCGCAGGCTCTGGTTCAGCTCCAGGCTCAGCCCGTGCCTCAGGGTTGTGCTCATGCCGCCCAGCACGCTTTTCTTTATCGCATCGATGCCGACGGGGGGGCGTTTGCTCATGAGATCGGCGAATGCCTGTACCTTTGCTGCGAATTCCCCTTGCTTGTAAACATCGGTTATCAGGCCGATTGTCTTTGCCTCCTGCGGGGTCAGCTGGTTGCCCCTGAGCATCATCTCGAGCGCCTTTGCCCTGCCGATAAGGCGGGGCAGCCGCTGCGTGTTCCCGCCGCCGGGTACGATTCCAATCATGCACTCGGGCTGGCCGATGGCGAAGTCCCGGTCGCCGACCATGAAGCGGAAGTCGAAGCAGGTCGAGAGCTCTGTGCCGCCGCCATTGCAGGGACCGTTTATCGCGGCGATGGTCACCTTGTTCATCCGCTCAACCGCGTGGTAAAGCCTTGTCATCTGGAACCAGAGGAACATGCCGGAGGACCAGCCCCGGATCAGCTTCGCCAGTTTCAGGATCAGCCATTCGTACCGGGCGGAGCGGTCCATGAGCCAGTTGCTGAAGGTCATGCACCATGCCAGGAGCGCGGCCGTGGGCCGGAACCTCGCCATCAGGTGGAGCAGGAGGCGCCTGTTGTGCGCGTGGAGCCGCAGCAGCTCCGGAATATGAAAGTGCATGATGTAGATACCGTCACGCGCTCCGGTAAGAATGAAGACGCGTATCGACTCGTCCCTGGAGCACTCCTTTACCAGGAGATGGAGCTCCTCAAGCAGGTCCATCGTTAAAAAGTTGACCGGCGGGTTGCTGATCTCGACCCAGAGGGTTTGATTGACCCGTCTTGTTTTCAGGTACCGGTATTCCATGGTACACTGCCTTTAGTAGCGTTTCGGGTACCGCATGTCGTTCGTCTGCGTGAGCCTCTTGAAATGCAGCCCGGGATTGAAATTGCTTTTAATGCTGATTGCACCGTGAGGGCAGGCCGCGCCGCAGTCGAAGCAGGCGACGCACAGCGTCGCGCCCAGCCGGGTCGTAGCGACGTGCGGCACGCCGTATTTCCCGCCCTTCGCCTTCCCTGAAAGGAGGTCCATCTTCCTGGTCGTCCCGGTCAGCAGGCAGCCTCCCGGGCAGAGCTGGATGCAGACACCGCACTGCCTGCAGAGCGCCGGGTCAAAATTCAGATTGCCTGCCTGGTTGTGCTTCAGCGTGTCGTAGTCCGGTATCCGTATCCTGTCAAAAAATGAATATGTTGTCTTCTGCATGTTATTCCCCCTGCTTCGTGTATCTGGGTTTGTCCTTGAGGCCGCCTTCAAACCATTCGATGATCTGCACCTCGCGCGGGACGATCCCGTCCGCCTTCGGCTTCTGCCACCCCACGGCGAGGCATACCTCGAGCCGGTAGGGATACTTGATGCCGAGACGCTTCTTCCACCAGGGCATGTACATTAAAAGCTTGATCAGGCCGATCCAGCAGGAGCCGGCCCCCAGGCTGTGCGCCGTCAGAGCCATGTTCTGGCCGCAGATGCCGATATCCATGGCCGGGCAGGACACGCCGCGCCTGTCCTCGGCCATCAGTATCAGGGTCGGCGCGTTGTGGAACACGTGCGTTTCTCCCGTCCCGATCTTGGACATGAGGCTGAAGGGCACCGGGTGGAACTCGTTCATGCGGGTCCTGATGAAAAGCTTGCCGATTGGTCTGACGAGGAGCCTCCTGAGCCATCCGCCCCTTGTGTAATCCAGGAAGAACATCAGCAGCTTCACGAATCTGGCCGCGTCACGCTCCATGGCGGCCAGTACCTCGGGGCTCTTTACGACAATGAAGCGCCAGGGCTGGCAGTTTCCGGCGGATGGAGCGAAACGGC
>JAKJGD010000034.1 GCA_022704585.1 Spirochaetota bacterium
GCGTCATCCAGGGAAGGCGTTATCATACTCAACAGTGTCGGATCGGTCCTGCATATCAACAACGCTGCGATCGGGATACTGAATATCACCGGTACCCCGCCGTCATCGCTCCGGATTGAAGCCCTGATGGACAATTACCGGACCGACGGGGCATACAACAACTACCAGACCACGACCTCCGGCAGCGGGAAAAAGCGTACCCTGCTGGTCAACCAATCCGAGATACGGGCAGGCGCCCTGATTACCGGCAGGACCCTCATCATCAACGACATCACGGAAATTGCCGAGATAAACGAGGCTCTGCGGGAATCAAACGAGCTGTTCAAACTCATCACCAACAACGTCACCGATGTTATCTGGATTTACGACCTTGCCGCCGCCCGGTTCAGTTATGTAAGCCCCTCTGCCCGGATAACAACCGGATGGCCTCCCGATGAGTTCTTGCACCTGCAACTGTCGGACCTCGTGTGCAAGGAAGACTTCGATCGAATAACAAGATATCTGGCGGATGAAATTGCCAACGACGGGGTGCGGGATCCGGGAAGATCCAGGTCGCTTGTCCTGAAAGAGATCATGCGCAACGGAGTGATAAGCGACGTTGAAATAAAGACATCGTTTATCCGGGACGCGGCGGGCCTCCCCGTGTCGATCCTTGGGGTGACCCGGGATATCACCGAGCATAAACGCCTCGAAAACGAGCTTCGCGAAAGCCTCCGGCAGCTGAAAGAGAGAAATGATGCCATAGAAAGCGACCTCAAAACGGCGCAGATGGTCCAGCGCGCCCTGCTGCCAGCCGAGGCGCCCCACTGCGATCGCCTGACAATCGACTTCAGGTACAAACCGCTCGAGGCAGTGGGCGGGGACTATTTCACTATACAGCCGCTGGCTGAATCACGGCAGCGCTCTTTCTCTCGCTCCTCAAATCGATCAGCACTACCCATCTTCGCAAGCATGCCCATGACCCCGCCTCGTACCTGGCCGCACTCAACAACGACGTGTTCGAGGACATGCAATCATATTTTGTATCCGGGGTGTACGGCATATTCACATTCGAAGCCGATACAAAAAGCGTCGGACTCTCGATCACCTGCGGGGGCCACCCCCAACCCATCCTGCACAAGGCCGGAACGAATCAGGCGGATTATCTGGACGTGCACGGCAAGCTCATAGGTTTGAAGAGGGATATCGAGTATATACCTCTCGACCTGGTCCTCAACCCCGGTGACCGGATATATTTCTATACGGATGGTCTTCCGGAGATGTCCGACCGGTACGGCGAATACCTCGGTTATGATCGTTTTTTGGAAATATTCAATGCTACCCGCTCCTTGAGCCTCGGCAAGGCCCTGGACACAATCATGTCCGCCGCTCACGACTTCCGCGGCCAGGCCCCTATTACAGACGATATCGTCATCATCGGGATCGAGGTGCTCTAAAAGTGCCGCCCTGTCAGATACGGAGCCGGCACCGGCCCTTTCCTGTAAAAAATATAATACTTGTTTCAAAAAAATTTTTATTTATCAACCTTCCTGTTCGTATTAGCGGTCAGAACGATCGGCAATTCAGCAACACGTGTCGCTGACCGTTCCATGGCCGTATACAATAAATGCAGACAGGAGAATTGTTCATGATCAATATCAGGGAAACGGAAGAGAGTGTCCTTATCGAGGCGAATGATTTCAATATGCCGGTCCAGAATTTGTATAATGAAATCCTGGTACGGGGCAAAACCATGCCGGAGCATGAGGTGCGCGCATTTACGAGCAGGATCATCGGCTCCATGGTGCTCGAGGGGCTGGTAACGCTCGTGAAAACACGATACCGGCAGGAGGACACCGATGTTTATGCTGCTGAATCGACGAGGGATTGCACCCCGGAAGAGGCCGGGTTAATCCTGAAGGAACCGGATCGATGGGAAGAAATGGATGTTTTTTCCATTACCGATACATTCGAGCTCGCCATAACCGATAAAGGGAGAGATCGGCTTGATCATTTCCTGAGCTAGAACGCGTGCCCCTTTTTTATTACATACACGGAGGCCGGGGCGCACATCCATGCCTGCCAAAAAATCGCTTGATTCCGCGGGCCCGGTAAACGATACTCTCTATCAATATTTTCCCGAGGTGCCACCATGAATATTGAGAGAGCAGTCGTACTCATTACCGGGGCTTCAAGCGGGATCGGGAGAACTGCGGCCCTTGCTTTTGACCGTGCCGGGGCGCGCGTCGCCATTGCGGCGCGGCGGCGCGAGAGGCTGGAAGAAATCGCCGCACTCATGAAAAACGCACTGGTGCTTCCGGTAGACATATCCGACGATAAGGCCGCCGTCGCCATGGTGGATCGTACCGTGGAGGCATTCGGCAGGATCGACGTGCTCATCAATAATGCGGCCGCCATCATTGTTTCGCCCGCCGAAGACGCCACACCGGACGACCTGTTACGTTCGTTCAGGACGAACGTGGTCGGACCGGTTGCAGCCACGAACCGCGCGGTTCAGTACATGCTCAAGCAGGGATATGGCCATATCATTAATGTTGGATCGCCGGGGTTCATCATCGGCGTACCGCTCTACCTTCCCTATGTGTGCTCCAAGGCGGCCATGTGCGGCTGGACCCGCACCATCCAGGCCGAGTGGTCCGGCACGCCGGTGAGGGTGAGCGAATATTTCCCCGGATACATCAAGACCGACTCCCCGGCCGAGTCCCGGTTCGGCCCCGTGGACCAGGACACCATCATCGACCCGGAGCAGAACGCTATCACCCGCTTTTTCACAAGGCCGAAGACCCCGGAAGACGTTGCGCGCCAGCTGATTGCGCTGGTGCGGCGGCCCCGGCCGCTCGTCTACTCAAGCTTCCTGACGAGCCTGGGCGCGTGGGTTGCAAACCTGCCGGGGCGGCGTCTCTCGATTGCGCGTAATATGGCCGCCGCGGCGCGGAAGCGTCTCGGGCTAACCGTTTTCGCCTCAAAAAAATAACGACATGGAAGAGCGGAAAGTCAATAGGTAAGGACATTCACGCTGGACAGCGCTTCCTCGTTAACCCGCGCGGCACCGACTATGACTCCCCCTTCGATAAAGTCCTTTTCCGACAGCTTTCTTTTTTCGACGCAGGGCGAGCAGAGCAGCAGCTGGTTACCGGCGGCAATATAATTTCCGATGAGCTGCTTCAATGAGACTCCCTCCTTGAAATGCACCCTGTCAGCGTAGCCCTTTACGCCCAGCATCACGCCATTGCTCTGGAGTATGATCACCGGAACAACATCCATCGCCATGCAGGTATTTGCCAGTATGAAGGGAATTGTTGCCAGCTCCGGATCATCCTCCGCTTTTGTCACGATATACGTAATCTTTCGTTCATCGCTCATGAGCAACCTCCCAGCCTGATTTGGTCATCGGTCCTTTATTTACATATCTTTCAGCATGAGTTCGATCATCTGGTCCGGGCTGGCTCTTTCATCCATGGCAAGCAGGCGGCCGATCATCACTCGTACCCTTCCCGGATCCATGTTCAGCCGCTTCGCGATCCGGACCGCGTCGGCCTTCTGGAGCAAGGAGCGGTCCCCCCGGTCCATCCCTGATGCGGCCAGCAGGACAGCGCAAAGAGTGCGAAGCGCCTCCTCGCGCCTTCTGGACGAGCCCTCGATTTCAGCCATGCTCTTCAGCATGATCCCTTCGGATGAATGCAGCCGGTTCGCAAAGCTCTTTATCAGCATCTGTGTGAATACCGGGTTCCCCTCAATGAGAGCGTCAAGGTTATCGGCTTCAGCTACTGCAAGGAGGCAGTCCGTGCGACAGATCGCCGTGGCCAGGCGCGGCTGGTTGCCCACGATCGCCATCTCTCCGAAGATATCGCCTTCCTTCAGCGTTGTCATCAGGACCCGTTCACCTGTTTCCAGCATCTTGACGATGTCCACCTCGCCCTTGCGGATGAGATAAAAATATTTTCCCTCGTCACCCTGTTCAAAAAGCCTCTGTCCGGCCCCGTAGCGCCATTCTTTCTGCATGACCGATACGGGCCGCACGAAGAGCTGCCGCACGCTCCGGAAGCCGGGCAGGCGCAGGTTGAACGAGAGGCCCCTGGTGATCCGGTACACCGAGTACCGCGCAAGGAAGAGCCAGTAACCGGGAGGACGCTTGTTGAACCGCACCAGCGTGCCCGACAGCTGCTTCTGTTCGTCATGGCTGTCCCACAGGACGACACCCGAAACCCGCGGCGAGGAAAAACTCTGGCACGTGAATACGATATCCAGTCTGGTCCCCTGCTCGAGTGTGTCGACGGTTTTTATATAACAATTCCCTCCCGTCACGTGATAGGTTATGGTTTTTATGGTCAAGCCCGCCGCCGAGATGTCCACGTCAATGATCACCGGTATCTTGATCATACTGGCCTGAAAATATTTCGGATTGATAACGCCTATGGCAAGCAGGTTAAGTGAATAGAGTACCGGAAGCAGGGTGAAGAGCATGACCGTCTCTTCCCTGTTCATTCGAAAGTGCAGCGCCTGCATGATGAGCTCCCTGCCGAACAGGCCCACGGCCGCAGCCGTTATGATTATTACGATAATCGCCGCGCGGGGCCATTCCAGGCGTAGACGGAACAGGGGAACGTACTCCCGGTTCCTGGACCCCATGGAGCGAAGAATCCACCGTTCATATTGCGGTTCGCGTTGCACTGTCACCCAGTCCTCGAGGAACATGTCGTGCATCCGCAGTCCGTCGAGAAGCGGCAGGGTCTGTGACCGTGCCAGCAGGTATTCCACCATAACGACCAGGAAAACCAGGAGCGGAGCGATCCCGTATGTGCCGGTGCCGCCGCTGATGAGAAGCGTGTCATACAGTCCGTGACAGAAGATGGGGACCACAAGCGCAAGGGAACCAAACCAGGCCTTTCTGGCCGTTGACCCGCTGAGGCGGGCAAGCGACAGGCCGTATCCGATCAGGCCGCACGTGAGGACATGGAGGGGAACAGCGCTCAGGAGCCTCACGATTATTACCGGCTCGCGCACGGCGAGGGCATACATGATGTTTTCCACCGTGGCAAAACCCAGGCCCAGCAGCATTGCCGAGATAACCAGGTTCAGGGCCATGACAATCGGCGGCGACCGGTACATCAGCAGCGCGATCAGAACGAATGCCCCCGCTTTTTCTATCAATGCCGCGCCCAGGAACCCCATTGCCACGGTTCCCCTCAACATAAAATGATTGGTAATATATGAGCTTCCCAGCAGCATGAGGAGGGCCAGGACCGCGCCGTAGAGAAAATATTCCAGGTGGTACAGATGGCTCGGTTTAACGACGAAATACCGGTGATAAAAAAGATATATCACCGGTACCGGTAACACGGCCAGAGCCACGATCATGAAAAGGGAGATCACCGGTCAATCTTTGTAATGAATTCAGGCCCCGGAAGCCAAAGAAGATGCGGCGGGACCTTAACGTGTTCTGGTCTATGAAGGCGTTTATTTCAAGCATTTTTTGGCATATTTAATACATCAACGGCGGATACCGGCCCGGGATAAAACAGCACCCGGTCTGGCCCTCCGTCAGCAAATTGGATGAAAATCCAATAATTAATTGTTTGGCCTGTATTAATTTCCTTTACAAATAACCTCTCACGGAAAAAATTGAATAATAGCAGGTGCTTTGCTCAATTGTTTTAATAATCATTTTTTTATCCAGTATGCCTTATTCGACATCTGAAAAAAAATTAATTATTGAGACAAACTCATCATTCAATCTTCAGTTGGAGGAGTTACAAATGAAAGACGTGGTAATAGTAAGCGGCGCGAGAACCGCCATCGCAAAATTCGGCGGTGCCTTGAAATCATTCCCGGTAGTTGATCTGGGGGCGCTCGTTATCAAGGAAGCTCTGAAACGCGCCAAAGTGCGCCCGGTCCAGAGCGAGCTCATGAAGGAAGTCGCACCGGACAAGCTCAAAAATCAAGGCATGATAGAGATTGAGAAGACGGCATACCAATGGGACGATTCCCACGCGCCAATTGTTGTTGACGAGATCATCATGGGCAACGTTCTCCAGGCAGCACAGGGGCAGAACACTGCCCGTCAGGCTATGATCAAGGCGGGTGTTCCGAAGGAGACCCCCGCTTTCACCATTAACAAGATATGCGGATCGGGTCTCAAGGCCATAGCCGAGGGCGCCCAGTCCATCATGGCAGGACAGGCCGATGTCATTATCGCCGGCGGACAGGAGAACATGTCGCTTGCTCCCATGGCAATGAAAGACGCGCGGTGGGGATACCGCATGGCGATCACCGGCGTGGGCGCGGTGCAGGACCTTATGGTATGGGACGGCTTGTATGAGATTTTCTATGGATACCACATGGGCCTCACCGCTGAAAATATCGCAAAGCTCTACGGGATAACCCGGAAGGAGCAGGATGAGCTGGGCGTTCTCTCCCACACCCGCGCTCGGAAAGCCATAAAGGAAGGGCTTTTTAAAGAAGAGATCGTTCCGGTCGTAATGAAGGGATCAAAGGGCGAGGAGATTTTTGCCGAAGACGAGCGTCCCATGGATACCACTCTTGAAAAGATGCTCCAGATGAAACCGGCTTTCATCAAAGACGGGACGGTGACAGCGGGTAACGCGTCCGGCATCAACGACGCGGCCGCCGCAGTTCTGATGATGAGCGCGGACAAGGCGAAAGAGCTGGGCCTGAAGCCTCTCGTGAAGATCAAGGCCTTTGCCGGCGGCGGGCTTGACCCGGCGTACATGGGACTCGGCCCCGTGCCTGCAGTGCGCAAAGTACTGAAACAGGCCGGCATGTCCATCAAGGACCTGGACATGATCGAGCTGAATGAAGCCTTTGCTTCCCAGGCGATCGGCTGCTTCCGTGAGCTTGGCCTGGACAGCGAGAAGGCGAACCAGCTTGGCAGCGGCATCTCACTCGGTCACCCGATCGGA
The DNA here is from genome assembly GCA_022704585.1 of Spirochaetota bacterium. The sequence continues at coordinate 6,921 of JAKJGD010000034.1, forward strand.
TGCACCGGCGCCCGCATGATGGTAACGGCCATGCATGAGATGAAACGCAAGAATCACGGAACCTGCCTTCTCACCATGTGCATCGGCGGAGGGATGGGCTTCGCTATGATTGTGGAAAAAGCATAACAGGCAGACTATAAACTGTTAAAAAGGCGGCCTCCCGGGCCGCCTTTTTTATTTGTTGACAATTTTATATTTTACAATGAAGCTATAAAAATCCTGAATCCCGTGCTTCCGGGGATGCGCGTTAAGCTCCCGGATTGCGAAGCCGGGACCGGGATCGATGCGGTTTTTATACGACCGTCAAACTAGTCATACTCCCGTGTCTGCTGGCACGTACAGAATCCATTGATATACATGGCAGATATTCAATTAATTCTGCATATTAATAAAGAACTTCATAGCGGTTATTCAATCTAAAAACAGGAGAGTAAAATGAAAAAGAAAATCATCATGCTGATCACCTTTGTTTCGGTCTTCGTTCTTGCCGTGTCACTGATGGCGGCCTACACATCGAAGCCTGACGAAGCTCTCGGTATCTGGCTTGTGCCAAAAGGCGACGCCAAGGTAACGATCATGAAGTGCGGGGAAACCATCTGCGGAAAAATCACATGGCTTAAAACGCCGGAGGACCTAGACACAAAGAACCCGGACCCGGCCAAGCGCAAGAACAAGATACTGGGAATGAGCATGCTCTGGGGCTTCTCGTTCAAGGCCAACGAGTGGGTCGGCGGACAGATATATGATCCCGATTCCGGAAATACCTATAAATGCAAAATGTGGATGATCAACGCCAACAAGTTGAACGTCAAGGGGTATGTCGGCATTCCCCTGTTCGGAAGATCGGAAGTCTGGACCAGGGTGAATTAATTTTCACGAATCGTGTATGCCAGGGGCCGTTGGTTCTTTAGATCGCGGCCCTGAAAATTCAATTTACGGGAGGTAGGATTCTCATGAAAAAAATTTTTACTGTAGCAGTATTGCTCATGGCGACCGCGCTGTTCATCGGCGGTCCGGTGTCTGCCGAGGAAAAGCTTATTGGCACGTGGAAGACGATCGCCGATGAAGGACCGGACAAAGGAAAGGCAAAATCGTATCTGGACATATATGAGAGCGGCGGTGTCTATTTTGCGAAAATAAACAAGCTGTTACTGAAGCCGCAGGACACCAAGTGCGATAAATGCGTGGGGGCGCTCAAGGACAAGCCCCTGATCGGTATGCATATCTTCTCCAACATGAAAAAAACGGGGAAAGTGGACAAGGATTTCGGAGAAGAATATGCCGGCGGCAAGATCATGGACCCGGACAATGGTAAATACTATACCTGTAAAATTTGGGTCAAGGGCGACAAGCTTGTCGTTCGTGGTTACCTGGCCTTCTTTTACCGCACCCAGTACTGGTACAGGGTTAAATGACCGGCGCTAACCTGTCGGAATAAGAAAAAAGAGCATCCATCGGGATGCTCTTTTTTTATTCGTTCACCCGGATAGCGCCGGATTGTATCGATAGAATGAAGGATTATGCCATGAATGAACACGTGCTTTGTGGTGAATAACCGCCGTTTTTTTGATCAACGAAGATACCGCCCCCGGCGCGCAACCGGAACAAAGAGAAATCATGCGCCCGGAACGTTCATGTCATACACGATCTTGATCCCCTTCATAGCCAGGAGGGGGTCCATTGTGTTCGCATGCGACAGGTGCGCGGTTACAACACCGGCGAAACCGCCGGTAAGGATCACATTGAAGCCCCTTCCGTATTCCCGCTCTATGCGCGCGATTATCCCCTCTGCCAGCGAGAGCCAGCCATAAAAAAAGCCGGACTTGAGCGCGTTCACGGTGTCCCGCGCCACGAGGCGATCGGGCTTCTCGAAGGGAACCTCGGGCAGGCGTGACGCCCGGAGGGACAGGGAGCGGATCGCGGTATCGATCCCCGGGGCTATGATCCCGCCGTCAAACACTCCCCCTTCAAGGAGCACACAGAACGTTACGGCAGTGCCGATGTCCACGACGATGCTTCCGCCGCCGTACTCTTCGAACGCGGCGGCCGCGTTCACGATCCGGTCCGTGCCCAGCTGTGAGGGGTCATCGTAGCGCAGTGAAAAATTAAGCCTGCTCCCGCAGGTGATCTCGTACGCGCGGACGCCGAACTCCCGTTCCGCCATGCCGCAATATGACCGGTTAACCTCGGGCGCCACGCTTGAAAAAGCGAGCCCTGTCACTTCCCGGGCCTCTCCATCCTTCAGGCCGCCCAGGACCTGCCCGGCAAGCTCTTCCGGCCCTGCTTGCTTCAAGGTCGGAAAGCGGAATACCCTTTCGGGCTCCGTCCGGTTCACATGATATATCCCAGCGGTTGTACTGGTATTGCCGATGTCGAATCCGAGTATCATCTGAGCTTCTCCAGGGCTTCCTGGCGCTTCTGCGCACGCGGAAGGTAGATCAGCCCTGTCCTGTTTTTCGGATCTATGAGAAGAAGCCGTTTCATCACGGCAATGCATCCCCGGTAGTCGCCCTTCTCGTACAGACCGACACCCTCCTTTTCGAGGGAGGCCATTTCCCCCTCAAGAAGCTTCCTGATTTTTTCCTCCTCCACCCGCGCCGCCCCCAGGTAAACCCCGGCTTCAGCAAGAAGAGGAAGCGCCTCAAAGTAACGCTTTTCGCCGGAAAGCACCGCCGCCCGGGCATAATCGTTTTCAGCTTTTCTTATCGCCCCGACCTTCTCCAGTGCAACCGCATTGTTGCGGTCCAGGGCGAGAACCTTTGCATAGTAATCCTTCGCCTCCTGGGTTTCCCCGGCTGCCAGCGCCCTTTCGGCCCGCGAGAGATACCAGTCGATGCTTCCTTCCGGTCCCACGGGAAGGAGGCTGCCGGTCTTTTCCAGCGGATTGAAGTTATACGCGAGGCCACCCACAACTGTAATGCCGTGCAGGGCCTTGCCGGAAAGAAATTCCAGTGTATAGTCGACGCCGAGGCGAAGCCTGAAGCCGCGCCCAACCGGGAAAAAAAAGCCGGCTTTTGCCAGGAACCCCGGCTTCAGGGATTTCACGTTGCGATCGGTTTTATCTGTATACAGGTGCAGGTATGCCCCCCTGACCGACACGCCAATGTACGGGTGCAGCCATGGCGCCGCCGGATAATATGCCACCGGGCCCAGGCTTATCGAAACCGATTCTAAAAACGAGCTTCCGCTCTGTTTCATCGGATACCGCGCATACGCTACATCCAGCTCACCCATCAGGTACTTGACAATCCCGGGATTACCGTACATGAAGGAGCCCCCGACGCGGTACGAGCCGCTGAGAATGCCGGAGTAATGCCCCATGGGGCTTGAGTACCCCGCCCCGATGCCGATGATGATATCGCCTGGATAGCTACTAATAAGCTCCTTTGAAGCTGCGGGACTGTGCAGGAAAATGAAAAATACAA
>JAKJGD010000552.1 GCA_022704585.1 Spirochaetota bacterium
ATGAAGATCTCGTCCCCTGCAGCGCTTATTTCTATGTCCATCGGATTATTAAGCCCGTTCGTGGGATAGATGTCCAGTTGATCCTTCAGCCAGAGCACCCTGCCCGCGGCTCCAATCTTGAAAAATAATTTTTTGGTCATATCGAGGCAGTAGATGTTTCCCCTGCCGTCCCGTCTGAAAGCGGAGATATAGTAATCAGACCGGGGGATCGAACGCTCCGCCACTGGGTTCCCGGTGAAATCGTAATCCCTGAACAGATACTCGGTATTATGCATCAGGAGCGCGGTAACCGTTTTTTCCCCCTGGCTGACCGCCATGACCGTATCCGTGTCGGGGAAGGATATATCCCGCACCCTGCGGCCATTTTCATCGAACAGGGTTATTTTTCGGTCCTGCACAATCGGTACAAAAATCGAACCGTTCTCCGCGATCGCGAACGATCCGGCATAGGACGTTCCGATCGTAAATTCGCGTACGAAACTTCCATCGTCCCGGAACACGAGCATCTTCCCGGTGCTGTCATAGATATAGACCTTCCCGCCGCGAGCCCGGACTTTCATGGCCGTCTGGAATTCTCCCCTGCCGGTGCCCCGCCGCCCGTAGACTGTTTTAACCGCTCCGTTCCGGTCGAGCCGCACAACCGTAAACATGGCGGCAACCAGTAGATCGCTGCCATCCCGCTCAACGCCATAGACGTAGAACTGGAACAGGTTGCTCTCCGGCACACCGAAGTCGGTAAATTCCCGGACGTATCGTACCGCGTTATTTTCATGGAGATAATACCCATCGGCACGTGATATTCTCATATATATATCGTTGATTCCTTTGTCGATGAATGATATGGCTTCGGCATATGATGTGAGCTTTTCGCCATATATGGAATCATAAGAGCCTTTCTGATCGTTGTACAGGTAAAGAGACAGGTTGATCTTCTCTTCATTCTGATACATTTCTGCGAATAGGACCCAGTTGGCGCCTGATAGCCCGCTCACGCGTTTGAGTCTCTTCACGTCCCTGTAATCGACAGTCGGCGGGAGCACCAGGAACCTGTATGCTTGATCACTTGCAATCTCCAGGCGGTCTCCCAGATCCTTCTTAATCAGGCTTATCAGGTCTCCCCGGAATTTCTCGAATGTCCCACCCTGGAAGTTGTTATTGAATGAGGGTTCACATATGATTATCTTCCGCATGGATGGCACGGAAGAGCCTTCCTGCTTGATAAAAAAATTGGTTTCCTTCGCCATCAGGTAGAACATTCCCCGGACGAGTCTCCTGATATGAAATGGGAGGGTTCGCATGGTGCCCTGCGAGTATTCCGAATCATATGTTCCCGTCACCGCATCGAAATACCAGAGCTTAAAGGTGATCAGGTCCCTGTCATCCTTCTTAAAGTACGCGCTGCCGAACACGGCCCAGCGGGCCCCATGCCTGATGCAGACAGCTTTCCTGCCTGTGTCGCTCAGGCCTGTGAAGTCCCGGTCATCAGCCACCACCGTGAAGTCGCTTCCCGCAAGCCGTGTAAACTCCTTTGACATGATTTCGGACATGGCTGTCAGGTCGGCGGTCCGGGAACTATCGGTTCCCGGATCACCGGACATTCTGAGCAAAACAACACGTGATGAAGAAAGCTCCTGCGCCACGAGCGGTGTGCTACTTACCAGCAAAACACAGGCAAGAACAAGCCTCGGAATATTCATACATCACCTCTTCATGGCTTCGATTTCTTTTTTCGCGTCGGCAGCGGCCGTTGTGCCCGGGTAGTCGCTCACGATGCGGCGGTAGCAGGCTGCAGCCTTATCACCCTGCCCGCCGCGGCTGTAAAACTGCCCCAGGAGAAGGCAGACATCGGGGAGCCGGGCCTCATCGGGAAACAGTTTCACGTAACGCTCCAGCTGTTCCGTGGCGCCCTTGTTGTCTCCACCGAGGGAGAGCGACATCGCGAGAAGGAAGGTCGCAGTCGCTGCGTCAGGTCCTCTCGTCTCTCCGAGGGATAGATATTTTCTGAAGCATTCCGCGCTTCGTGCGAAGTCTCCGATTCCATACCAGCTCAAACCGAGGAGATGAAGGGCTTCACGCCGTCCCGTCGCGTCAAGGGAGCCGATCATCTTTTCCAGCTCCGAAGCGCAGTCGCCGTATCGGCCGGAAGCGTAGAGCGC
>JAKJGD010000553.1 GCA_022704585.1 Spirochaetota bacterium
CGCCCGGGTGACTTCAAGATGCCCGAGCAGGGACTGGCGCTCGAGACCATATGCCTTGATTCGGGAGAAGTCGCCGGCAGGAACGGGGAGTGCCCGCGCGTCGCACGAGACATTCCTTTTTATTCCGGCACGGAACCGGGCCAGTTCTGCCACCTGCACACCGGCAAGGACAAGGCCCTGGAAGGAGAAAATTCAGCACCGGTCAAGGAGGGTGCCCGATGACTAACCGAACGGTCCTGTATCTGTCGCTGCTCGTGATCGCGTTTGTATCTGCTTCATTCCGCTGGCCGGTCAACAACGGAACGGTCACCTCGACCTTCTGCGAGTCCCGGTGGGACCATTTCCATGACGGCATGGACATGACATCAATGGACGGCAAGGTATATCCCGTCGAATCCGGAACGATGCTCTATTACTGGGACAAGACGCTGTTCCCGCTGGATAATTATCCGGGCGGCGGCAATTACAAGATACTTGAGCACCGGAACGGGCTCTACTCTGTATACATGCACATGGAAAACGGCATGCCGACGAAGAATATCTATACCACGGAAGATCCGGTCGGTCTCATGGGGGACACCGGCCATTCATTCAGCAGGCATATCCATTTTTCTATCGGTAAGGCGGCCAGCGCCCTCTCGATGAACCCGATGAAATACCTGCCCGCTCATCCCGACGACAGGGCGCCGGTCGTTTCGGAGATAGCGTTCCGTATCGGCGATAAATACGTTATCGTGCGGGACAAGGCCAACATACGGCTGACGAAGCATTATCCGCTCCTGGTTAAAATAACGGATTCAATGCAGGGCAGGGAAAACCTTGGAATCAATAAGATCTCGGTCCAATTCAACGGGAAAAAGGTTTATACGAAGGAGTTCGCCGAACTCTCGTCCGCGAATGGATTTTTTACCATCCAGGGCAAGGGGTTCGATAGTCTCTACGATAAAAAGGGATATTACAAAATCGAGGGACTTGTGTATGCCGAGGGCGAAAACGTCGTACATTTGACCGCTGTCGATTACGCGGGCAACACCGCCGAAGCCGAATATACGTTCAATGTCCATCTTGATATGGACAAGGAGTAGATTGGCACCGCGTGAAGGCAATCCTATTGTGAACATTCAGCCACGGCAATGGATTTACAACAGATAAATATAGTTATCATCATACTCTGCACAATTCTCTCGGCCCTGTTTTCCGGGTCCGAGAGCGCGCTTTTTTCCCTCAAGAAGGCAGATATCCACCGCTTCTCCCATTCGAAGCACCGCACCGAGAGGGCCATTTACAGCCTCATGAAGAACCCGCAGGCGATCCTGATAACGCTCCTGATCGGCAACCTGTTTGTGAACCTCGTCATTTCGATGCTCTCCACCGAGCTTCTTCTCCGGCGATGGCCGGAATGGGGCCACGTTATTTCAATTGCGATCGTAACGCCGCTGCTTCTGGTGTTTTGCGAGATATCCCCCAAGGTGATGGCCATCCATTCGTACGAATCCGCGTCCAAGCGGGTGCTCCCGGTCATCAGGCTGTTCCACCTGATCCTCGCGCCGGTGCGGGTGGTCCTGCTTATTTTCACCAACACGCTGATCCGGGTATTCAACCTCAACCTGTCCCACCAGAAGATAACGAAGGACGAGCTGGGGATGGCCGTCAGGATGGGCGAGCAGCACGGCGTACTGGGAAAGGACGAGGGGACATTTATCAAGAACGTTCTCCGCTTCTCGAAGAAGGACGCTTCCAACGTCATGTTCCCCCGGAACAGTGCGGTATTTTTACAGAACGGCATGTCAGTGGACGAGGCCATGGCGGTGTTCCTCTCCCATGGTGTTATCAGAATCCCGGTGTACGAAGGCGACCTCGATCATGTCATCGGCCTGGTTGATTCGCGCGACCTCATGCCCTGCTACCTCGGGTACAGGAAGGCCAGGACCATCAATCGCTTCATCCGGGAAATACAGTTTTTCCCCGCCACCCGCGACCTGAACGACCTGCTGAACGATTTCCTGTCACAGGGCATACAACTGGCCATCGTCGTCGACGAGTACGGCGGGACGGCCGGCGTGGTGACTTTGAACAAGCTACTCTCCGAGCTCATGGGACGGGACATGACCAGGTGGGAAGACGACTCGAAGCACGAGATCAGG
>JAKJGD010000554.1 GCA_022704585.1 Spirochaetota bacterium
TGGAGCACTGGCAGGCGGGCGCCATGACGCGGAACCTGCCCTGGCTCAACGAGCTCGTTCCCGACATGTTCTGCGAGATCAGCCCCTCCCTGGCCGCGGCCAGGGGCATCAAGAACGGCGACCGCGTCGCGATCAACAACGCGCGGGCCACGATCAAGGCCTACGCGCTGGTGACCGAGCGGATGCAGCCCCTCATGATCAACGGAAAGCCGGTCGAGATGATCGGCATGATCTGGCACTTCGGCCACGGCTGCGCGGCCACGGGCGATGCCTGCAACCAGCTCACTCCGTCGATCGGGGACGCCAACACCATGATCCCGGAATTCAAGGCGTTCCTCGCGGACATCAGGAAGGAGGCATAAGACATGTCAGGAAAAGCGTTTTTAGTGGACACAACCAAATGCTCGGGATGCCGCGCGTGCCAGGTATCCTGCAAGCAGTGGAACAACCTGCCCGGCGAGAAGACGACCTTCTTCGCCGGACCGGAATATACCAACCCGGCCGAGCTTTCGGCGATCACGTTCAACCATGTGAAATTCTTCCCGGTTGACCGGTCCAACCCGGGCAAGCCCCTCTGGACGATCATGCACAAGAAGTGCTATCATTGCGAAGAGGCCAATTGCCTGAGGGTCTGCCCCGAGAGCGCCATCAGCAAGATCGAGGGATGGATCGTGATCGACCAGTCCCGCTGCATCGGCTGCGGCGCCTGCGTGAACGAGTGCGTATACAAGGTTCCGCACGTGCTAGACGAGAACATGCCGTTGTACGGGAAGGAAGGGACCATCAAGAAGGACAAGTCCTACAAGTGCCACGCCTGCATGCAGAACAAGAGAAACGTTCCGCTCTGCGCGCAGCACTGCCCGACCGGCGCCCTCACCTACGGTGACCGCACCGCCCTGATCAAGAGGGCCCTGGCACGCGTCAAGAAGGTATCGGCCGACTACCCCCACGCGAACCTGTACGGCCTGGAGCAGTTCGGCGGCCTCAGGACGCTGACCATACTCAAGGACAGCCCGGAAAAGTATGGCCTGCCGCTCGTGGGAAAGGCCATCGACATGCGGAGGGCTGAAGCGATCAAGGACGCCTACCACCTGTTCGCGATGTTTACCTTCGGGCTCCCCTCGCTCAAGAGGGTGGCGTATAAAATATCCCGGTCGATGATCGGATAAGCCGAATTTCATTTGACACGAAAACCCCGCGGAAGGGAACATTCTTCCGCGGGGTTTTTTTCATCGGGCCCGGCGCATCCTCACCGGCGGGCCTCAGGCGGAAACGGGAGCTATATGGACCAGCGGGGAATATCCGCATTCATCGTGGCCGGCGGAAAGGGCCGGCGCTTCGGCGGGGACAAGGCCCTGTTCCGGTACCGGGACAGGGCCCTGATCGAGCACGTGATAGACGCGGTCCGTCCCGCCATCGCGAACATAGCGATCGTGGCGGACGACGCGGCGCGGTTCGACTACCTGGGCCTTCCCTGTTACCCGGACGCGATCCCCGGGGCGGGCGCATTCGGCGGCGTGTACACCGCGCTTCTCCGCTCCGAGACCGGGCGGGCCTTCGTGACCGCCTGCGACATGCCCTGGCTCAACACTGACCTGATCCGCTTCATCGCCTCGATCTCCGAAGGCCATGATGTAACCATCCCGGCCGTCCGCGGAGAATGGGAGCCGCTGCATGCCGTGTATGCCGGGACCTGCGTTGAGCATATGAGAAAAAGCCTGGAAAGCGGCCGGCGCCGCATCATCAGCTTCTTTGACAGCGTGTCGGTGCGGACCGTCACGGAAGAGGAGATCAGGCGGTTCGGCGACCCGGACCTGATATTCAGGAACATCAATTACCTGGAAGATGCCGGGATTTGACGGAACATAAAAAAGGAGCGATCATGGAAGACCATACTGGCTATTTCGAAGCACGGGCCGATAACATAATAAACAAGGGACTGCTGGACGAAACAAGCGTCGCGTTTTACCGCGCCCTCTTCGAGCTGCAGGGCCGCGAGTACGGGCGGTTCGCCTCGCTGCCCTCGCTCCCTCCTGTCGGCGCGGAGGACCTGCCCCTGTCCCGGCATGCCGGCATCGTCCTGACCGATGACCTGCTGGCTTCCGTGGCCGGGGGCGCGGGGCCGCTGGGCGCTGTCATGGCG
>JAKJGD010000035.1 GCA_022704585.1 Spirochaetota bacterium
GCGCCATGTCGGAAATCACCGAGCGCATTATCGACTCCTGCCATCCCATGCCGATGCCCCATGCGATGACACCCGCCCATGCCGCGGCCATGCCCCCCAGGAACACGAGCGGCGCGAAGCATGAGGAAATGATAGCCGCCGGGATGAGGCTCTTTACGCCGATGCGGTCGTACAGCCATCCGAAGAAAAGCGCAGAGAGCGCGTCGACCGCCATGGCGGCGGCGTAGAGAAGGGGTATGGAGGATTCAGTGAACAGGCCTTCTGACTGGAAGTGGTAGGCGATCAGCGGAAAATCCGCGAACCCGACCGCGATGAGGCCCACCCCGGCCAGGTACAGCCAGTAGCCGCGGCCCAGCCCTTTTGTGTGGACCTCGAGCCTGTTCACCTCGAGGTCTCCCGGATTCGGATAGAGAAATCGGCCTGCCAGCACGAGCGCCAGGGATACCAGCGCCGGAATGAGCAGCACGGCGAATGCGAGCCGGAAATCGCCGCTCTTGTAAAAGAGGACTCCCGCGACGATGACCGGTCCCAGCACCGCACCGACCTGGTCCATGGCCTCGTGCAGGCCGTAGGTCCAGCCGCTTCCCACGGTGGTCCGGGCGTAGGAGAGCATGGCGTCACGCGCCGGCGTCCTGATCGACTTGCCGAACCGCTCCACGACCAAAAGGACCGATGCGGCTATCCAGTTGCCGGTGAGGGCCAGGAAGGGCACTGCCAGAAGATTGATTGCGTATCCCATGAAGGTGAGGAGCCAGTATCTCTTCGTACGGTCCGCCAGGTACCCGGTCACGATCCTGAATCCGTATCCCACCAGCTCGCCGAAGCCAGCGACGAAACCGACCGCTGCGGCGCTGCCGCCCAGCAGTTTCAGGTACGGCCCCATGATGCTCCGCGCGCCCTCGTAGGTCATGTCTGCGAAAAGGCTCACGAAACCGAATAGCACAACGAACGATATGGCCGAATTCCTGGTGAGATCCCGTATGGCAGTTGACAGTTTTTTGATCATAACGGCTTCTCCTGAGATTAAAACAGATGGCATGGGAGCGGGCGAAATGGCAATCAATTTTTATGTTCGGGGTCATATGCGGTTATGCAAAAAAATTGCCGCGGATTTGCGCATGTTCTGGTATGGGTGTAATATGCAGGCGCATTTCAGATTGTTTACCCTGCCTGAGCAGATGCCTCCAATTGGTATTGATTTGCGGTAAATCCAAATAATGAGTTCATTAAAAAATGTATTGATTAATTGATGAAGTATTCTAATATTACGGCAATTATATAAAACGGGGCGTGCTCTCTGATGAGATTTCGGTTCATATTATTCATGACGGCGGCCTTCTTCTGCGCTTATCCGGCTGCGTTCGCCGACGCCGGTGCAGACCTCCTGGGTGCCGCGCGGGAGGGTTCGGAACAGGGTGTGCGCGCCGCCCTGGACGCCGGGACAAACGTGAATGCCCGGGACGAGGATGGCGCAACGCCGCTCATGCATGCGGCCTTCGCGGGGAATAACGCCGTCATAAAGACGCTTATTGCCTCCCGGGCTGCGGTAAACCTCAGGGACAACATCGGCAGGACCGCGCTCATGCGCGCGGCCGAAGGCGGGAACATCGAGGCCGTTAAAATTCTTGCAGCTGCCGGCGCTTTCGTAAACGCTGGCGACGGAGAAGGGGTGACCGCCCTGATGCGTGCGGTCGTAGGCGGATATGACGAATTAACGGACCTGCTTATCCGGATCGGGGCGCAGGTTAACGCGCGGGACAACGCGGGAAGGACTGCGCTCATGTACGCCGCATCGCTCGGACGTACCGGGGCAGCTTCGCTACTGCTTAAGAAGGGGGCCGGGATCAACGCCTCGGATAAAGACGGCTGGACACCACTTTGCGTTGCGTCGTATGCCGGCCACGAGGAGATTGCCCTCATGCTCCTGGCCTCCGGTGCAAAGGTCAACACACGGATAACCCAGTCTGAAGCATCCGGCTCCACGGCACTCATGCTAGCCGCTCTCAACGGCCATGCCGGCATCGTGAAGCTCCTGCTCCGGCATGGCGCGGATGTAAACGCTCGGGACGGGCTGGGACAGTCGGCCCTGACAAAGGCCCTGCAGTACGGCCAGGAGGAGGCCGCAGGCCTTATTAAAACAGCCGGGGGTGTTGAGTGACTGATTTCACTTCTTTCTGGTCATTTTTGAAATTTTTTACTGGAAATTTTTTTACATAATTGGTATTATGTATCAAATTGATTATATTATAATCATAAAAGTAAGTGAATCATTAATGTTCAGGGGAGGAGGCTAGAATGGCGTTAATTACTAAAAATGTCAGGGAACATGCTGAAAAATGCAAGACGTGCGTGTTGCAGAAAATGCGAAAGTATCTTGAAACAAGCATGCAGGGCGGCGGAAAAACCGCTATCGATAAAGATACGGCCAAGCAATTTTTAAAGCTGACCAATGTGATGGAAAAAGTCGGCTGCAATGTATGTCCGTATAAAGGCGATTTCGAAAAGATTTACGGCGTATCCCCTGTTCAGTATTTCGTGAACAAAGAAATCTCGGAGATGAACATCAAGTATTGAGATTTCGTTACATTGATTATCCGGCAGAACACCCGCTCAAGGCGGGTGTTCTGGTATCATCTGCAGGTATTGCCAATCAGTCCTGCCTGCGGGATGTGTGAACATCGAGCGGGAATTATACGGGGCATATGTGTGATCATTCTGCACGATTTTTAATCATGATAACGAAAAGGCGGTCCCTGTGATCAGAATAATCTTCGCAATAGTCGTCATGCTTCACGGCCTGATACACCTCATGGGCTTCGTAAAAGCCTTCCGGCTTGCCGGGATCAAAGGGCTGTCCATGGATATTACGCGGCCGGCGGGGATGCTCTGGCTTGCGGTGGCATTGCTCTTCACGGCGAGCGGGGTCCTCGTTCTCATTGAATATGATCCCTGGTGGATGACGGCCGCGGCCGCGGTCGTTTTCTCGCAGCTCCTGGTTGTACTCTACTGGCATGACGCGAAATTCGGTACGATAGCCAATGTCATTGTCCTCTGCGGCGCGGTGATCGGCTTCGGCATATGGAGTTTCAACGCCGGATTGCGCGCCGAGCTCGCCCGCTTTGCGGTCCCCGCTGCCGCGGAGAAGAGGATCCTGACGCGTGATGCCGCGGCCGGCCTGCCGCCCGCGGTGCGGACATGGCTGGAGCGCTCGGGGGCGGTCGGGAAAGAGATTGCCCGCTCGGTCAGTCTGAAGCAGAAGGGCATGATGCGCACCGCGCCGGACGGGAAGTGGATGCCCGTGACCGCGGACCAGCGGATCATAACCGGCAGTCCCGCCTTCATCTGGATCGCGGAGGTTGCCGCCGCTCCGGGGATCTTCCTGTCCGCACGGGACACGTACCGCGAGGGAAAGGGGCGCATGTATATCAGGGCGCTTTCCCTGTTCCCGGTGGCGGACGCAGGCGGCCCGGAGATCAACCAGGGGGCTCTGACCCGCTATCTCGCCGAGCTGGTATGGGTCCCGTCCGCAGCGGTCAACGACTATGTCCGGTGGGAGGATGCGGGGCCGGGCGCGGCGAAGGCCACGATGACCTGGGGCGGCATTACCGCGTCGGGCGTGTTTACATTCGACGCGAACGGCGACATGACCGGGTTCCGGGCGCACCGCTACTATGACCGTAAGGGCGGCGCCACGCTTGAGGAATGGATCATCAGGATAGAGCCGGGCGGTTACCGCGAGTTCGGGGGCGTGAGGATCCCCGCTCGTTTTTCTGTAACATGGCATTTGAAAAACGGTGATTTCACCTGGTACAAAATGGAATTATCAGACATCCGGTATAACGAGTGAGGAGGCGCCCGTGTCGCAGGTCGCGTTGATCCGCTGCAACAGCTATGATTTGGAAGAGGTGCGAATCGCCGTCAGGAGGGGGCTTGACCTCCTGGGCGGGGCAGGCCGGTTCGCGACACAGGGCCGGAAGGTGCTCCTCAAGCCGAACCTGCTGGTCGGGGAGGCCCCCGAGAAATGCGTCAATACCCATCATGCCGTGTTCCGCGCCGTTGTGGAGCTTTTTCTCGAGACCGGCGCCCTGCTCAGCTACGGCGATTCTCCCGCCTTCGGCAGTACCTCCTTCGCGGCGAAACGCTGCGGAATCCAGGATGCGGCCCATGACCTGAACATCCCGGAGGCGGACTTCAAGACAGGGATCGATGTTTTTTTCGAGAAGGGCGTGCAGAACAAGAAGTTCACGGTTGCGAAGGCGGTGACGGACAACGATGTGGTCATCAGCCTGCCCAAGCTCAAGACCCATGCGTTCGAAAAGTTCACCGGCGCGGTAAAGAACCAGTTCGGGTGCATACCCGGTGTACGCAAGGGTGAGTACCACATAAAGCTCCCGGATGCGGAACAGTTCGCCCGCATGCTCGTGGACCTGAACGGGCTTGTGAATCCGGCCCTTTATATCATGGACGGTATCATGGCCATGGAGGGAAACGGCCCCCGGGGCGGGAAGCCCCGGCGGATGAATCTGCTCATTTTGTCCGCCGATCCCATAGCACTTGACGCGACCGTATGCCGGCTCCTCGGCCTTGATCCTGAGTACGTTCCCACCATCACGGCGGGCGCTGCGGCCGGGTATGGCACCCATGCGGAGTCCGGCATCGAGCTCCTGGGGGATGATCCCGCTCGGTTCAAGGCGCCCGATTTCGACATTAACAGGGCCCCGCTGGCGGTTTACCGGACAAAGGGGATCATGCGCTTCATTAACAACCGTCTTGTACCGCGTCCCGTAATCAATGGAGAAGCCTGCATAGCCTGCGGTGTCTGCGTGACCATGTGTCCTACCGTACCGAAGTCTGTCGACTGGCCGGGGGAGGAGAGGACGGGGCCGCCGGTTCATAATTATAAAACCTGTATACGATGCTATTGCTGTCAGGAAGTGTGCCCCGAGGCCGCCATATCCCTGCGGCCGCCTGTCGTCCGGAGATTGATCGGGCGATTATAAATTTGCTTTTGTCGGGGAAAATTGTATTTTTTTATTATATGAAAAAATCGGTTGACATGATAAGGGCTGACGATATTTTTCTAAACCAACAATGTAACTTAGTGTAATTGTTGTTAATTATACGTTATTATTTGTTAGTTAAACGTATTATTTATTATAGTCAACGGGCCATGTGCAAGACCCGTATCCGTACCAAAAAGATCACGGTTCGGAAAGGCTGCCGGACATTTTAAGCTGAAATTTAAAAAATACTAACCGGGAACCATTATGAAAAGAATCAAAACCGCGATCTGCTGCCTGACCTGTATCCTGACATTGATGTCTCTTTCGGCTTGTGCCAGAAAGGGCCC
Organism: Spirochaetota bacterium; assembly: GCA_022704585.1. Next base: position 5,351 of record JAKJGD010000035.1, read on the forward strand.
GGTCGACGTAACTGTCCTTGTCCCCATCGTGAAGTCCCAGAGCGGGAAGGACAACATGGATATCGTACACAAGACCCATGAGAATGCCGGGATCGACTGCTATAAGTGCCATCACAAGTGGGAAAATCCCGACAGAATAAGGAATTGCTCGAACTGTCACACTGAGTCCAGGGATGTGGTGCAGATAACAAAAGACACCTGCATCAAGTGCCACGAGACTAAATGACAGCGGTACTTCCGGTAGAAATGACGGCTGGCAATGATGCGTAAAGTCCTGATTCTTGGAATAGGCAACACACTGAGGAGCGATGACGGACTGGGCGTTTACATTGTCCGGCATATAGAAGAGTCGGGGATCGCGCTGCCTGAAGGGGTTGAAGTCCTGGACGGAGGAACGGCCGGGTTCGATCTTCTCGGGCTGATAGACGGATACGACAAGATCGTTATCGTCGATGCCCTCAAGGTTGACGACAGGCCCGGGAGCATATATCGTTTTACGCCGGAACACGCGGTGGAGCGGCGGGCGCAGTTTTCGCTGCACGAAGTGGGGATCATGGAGGTTATCAAGACGCTCAGGATCATGGACTTTAATCCTGAAATTGAGTTCGTCGGGATAGTCCCGGATAATATAAATGATATAGATACAAATATCAGCTCGGCGGTGAAGGATTCAATACCACGCGCTGTGGAAGTGATTCTGGAAGCCGCTACTCACTAAAAAGAGGAGGACATGTATGTCTTTGAACAGAAGGGACTTCTTAAAAATGATGGGTGGCACCGCTGCCGCGATCACCTTCCCCTCGGTAATGATCCAGGGGTGCAAGAGGGCGCTGGAAAAAGCGGCGGAGCGTACGAATGTGATCTGGATCCAGGCGCAGTCCTGCTCCGGTTGTTCCGTATCCCTGCTGAACCAGGTTGATCCGGACATCGCTTCGGTCATCACTGAATACATCAGCCTTAATTATCACCAGACCCTCATGGCCGGTACCGGTTCTAAGGCGAGCGGCGTGCTGGAAGACGCGGTGAAGAAAAACCGTAAGGATTTCGTTCTCATCGTTGAAGGATCTATCCCCACCAAGGATGACAAATACTGCACCATCGGCGAGATGGACGGCAGGATAATCGGAGCGCGCGAGTGGATCGAGAAGCTCGCCGCCAACGCGAAGGCCCTTGTTTCAGTCGGCACCTGCTCCGCGTACGGAGGCATACCGGCGGCCGAGCCGCGTGACGGCAGCGGGAACCCCACGGGCGCTATAAGCTTCGCCAATCTGATGAAAGGCAAAACGGTCCTGAACATACCGGGCTGCCCGCCCCACCCGAACTGGATTGTCGGGACCCTCCTGCACGTGCTTCTGAAAGGCATGCCCGAGCTGGATGATTACGGCCGGCCGAAGATGTTCTACGGCAAGACCGTGCACGAGCAGTGCGAGCGCCTGAGCGATTATAAGGCCGGCAAGTTCGCTAAATACTGGGGCGATGCAGGCTGCCTGTACCAGGTCGGCTGCCTTGGAATGGATTCATGCTGCGACATACCGGCCCGGAAATGGCTCGGCGGCGTGAACTCCTGCACGGAATGCGGCGCCGGATGCATCGGGTGCACCGAAGACGTGTTCCCGGATTTCGGGAAGCGCGGCGTATTCAAGCACCTGAATGCGCGGAATGAAAATCTCGTAAAGCCGGAGCACCGGGTTCCGGCTTTTAATCTCAGGAACGGAGGTATTTTCAATGGCTAAGGTACTGATTGATCCCATAACTCGGATAGAAGGCCATCTTTCAATTGAAATAGATGTACAGAACGGCAAGGTCGTCGACGCCAAGAGCATCGGCGATATGTTCAGGGGCTTCGAGAGAATATTCGTCGGCCGGAACCCGCTTGACGCCAACCAGCTCTCCCAGCGGATCTGCGGCGTGTGCCCCATCTCCCACGGCATAGCGTCCAGCAAGTGCCTCGAGGGCGCGTTCGGCATCAAGCCGAACAACAACGGACGGATACTCAGGAACATGATGCTGGGCGCCAACTACCTGCATTCACACCTGATCCATTTCTACCACCTCGCGGCCCTCGACTATGTTGATATCACGGCGCTGTTAAAGTATAAAGGCGGCGACTCGAAGATCAACAACCTGAAATCATGGGTCGAGAACGAACTGAAGGTGAAGAAGGGCCGGGCCGACGCGATGACGGCCGGCGCCCCCTTCCTGCCCCGGTATGAAGGAAACTTCTATATCAAGGACGTGGATACGAACATCTCCGCAATCGCCGGGTACGTGAAGGCGCTCGAGATGCGGATGAAAGCGCATAAGATGGTCGCGGCCATCGGCGGCCGGGCCCCTCACGCGATCGGCCTCGTGCCGGGCGGCGTGACCCAGGTCCCGACACGCGCCATGATCAGGGAATACAAGAAGCACATCAGCGAGATCCAGGACTTCATCAACGACGTATACATGGAGCATGTTATCGCCGTTGCCAAGACCTTTAAAGACTACTTCAAGATCGGAGCGTTCACCAATTTCATGTCCTACGGGCTCTTCGATCTCGACAACGAGGACAAGAAGTTCATGCTGCAGCGCGGTGTCGCATACGGCACCAAGCTCGGTGCGTTTGACCCCAACAAGATCAAGGAACAGGTCCAGTACAGCCGCTACAGCTCCGGATCGAACCTGCACCCCTACGACGGACAGACCGTCCCGAACCCGCAGAAGGGCGGGGCCTATACCTGGCTCAAGGCGCCGCGGTACGAAGGCAACGCGATGGAAGTCGGCCCGCTGGCCCGCGTGGTCGTCAGCTACCTCTCCGGCAACACGGCGGTGAAAACCGAAGTGGACGCGCTCCTCAAGATGTTCAACGCCGACATCTCGGCGGTATTTTCGGTCCTCGGGCGGCACGCCGCCCGCGCAATTGAGGCCAAGCTGATCGCGGCCGAGCTGCGCAACTGGATCGATGAGCTCGAGGTGAACGGGAAGCCGCGGAGCACCTTCGACATCCCCGAATCCGGCGAAGGCATGGGCCTCGTCGAGGCGTCCCGCGGTGCGCTCGGCCACTGGATCCGGGTCAAGGACAGGAAGATCGCCAATTACCAGGCTGTCGTTCCCACAACCTGGTTCTGCGGCCCCAGGGGCGATGACGGGAAGAGGGGACCGGTCGAGGAAGCGCTCATGAACACCCCGATCGCCGATCCCAACAACCCGATCGAGGCGGCCCGCGTGGTCCGCTCGTTCGATCCCTGCATCGCCTGCGCGGTGCACGTGGTCGAGGGCGACCGGGAGATTGGCACGTTCAAAGTCTGCTAGCTCCCGACAATAACCGGATAAAGCACAAGAAGGCGAGGTCACGTGACCCCGCCTTCTTTTTTTTGAAAGACGAAAGGCTCCCCGGCGCTTCCGGCGGGTTCCCGGGCGATCAGAGCGTATCGAACTTCGGCAGGTACTTGATAGCGTAGATGGTTTCCTGCTGTATCAGGTCGCGTATGATGGCGGCCGCCCTGTCACCGTTGCCTTCCATCAGGTTCTGGTGCGCCTGCTTGAACAGGGTGACCGGCTCCATCAGGCTCTCGGTCCTGAGGTGGAGCGTCGCGTACTGGACGCGGCGGCTTGACGGCCAGAGGTCGTTCAGGAGAAGGTTGAGCACCGGGTTGCGCGCGGCCCTGAGGCACTCGCCCTCGTACACCATTATTGCTTCGTAGTAGCCGACAGGATTGTTCTTAACTGCCTGCTCCTCGAGGATACCGAGTTTTTCAGTTATTATAGTGCGGTCCTCCTCGGTTCCAAGCTCCGCGGCCTTGCGCGCCACCAGGCCGTAGACCTCCTTGAGGATGTCGCCGCTGCACGATATCAGGTTTTCGTTGAGTATGGTAACCCGGGCCTCCCGGCGGGGTATCAGGTCGACCAGCCATTTCTTTTCCAGGATGCGAAGGGCTTCCCGCAGGGGGCTGCGGCTAACGCCCAGCTCGCGGGAGAGCTCTTCCTCAACGAGACGCTGGCCCGGTTTCAGGCCAAATCTCATTATCCTGTCCCCCAGATACAGGGCTATCTGCTCAGGCAGGTTCTTCGATGCTTTGAATTCCATGATCGTTCCCCCCCGACTAATGCATAATCACTCTGTTGTTTCTGTAAACAATTTTTTCATTCGGGGCCGGGCGCTTGCACTGCATTGCTGACGAACAGCGAAAAAATTTGAATTGACCGGCAATTATGTGCGATAAAGATGTTCATCGGCGTATCGGATAGTATACGTAACAACGGCGAGGAATTGACATGAAGCCGATACTGGCAGGTTTTATTCTGATTTGCGCCGCCGCGTGGTTTGTTGCATTTTCCGCGACGCGGGTTACATACGGATCGGACAATTATGCGGCTCCGGCCGGTAAGGACGCCGTTTTTACAGGCGATGTCCCCGGCACCGTAAATCCTTCCACGGACCCCGGCATCATCGAGGAGATGAAAAACAAGCGGATAGCAAACCCGGTCGTTCTTGCCGGAGATCCCTACCTGGCGGGAAAAAAGAGGGTGATCGATCCCCCGGGCGATCATACCAGTACGGGCGCGGTATGCGGGATGCGGTACCTGGACGAAGGGCGAAAAATCTACGAGATACAAACCATGCGCGACAGGGACGAGGCCGCCCGCTCGGGATATACGGTTACTCACGGGGGGTATTGCGGCACCTGCTCGACCCTTCAGGATCTCGCCGTGTACCTGCAGCGCCGGGACCTGACCTACGCGGTACGCTCGTGCTCCTTTAAAATGACGCGGGGACCCATCCTCTCGTGTCTCGAGAAGATCGGCTTTTCGCCGCAGTGCGCCCTTACGTGGTATTACAATATCCGGAATACGGGGAGGCAGTGCCTCGGCGTATGCCTCGTTTCATGGCTGAGGCGGGAGCCG